>DATMML010000105.1 GCA_035570235.1 Vicinamibacteria bacterium
CGCAGGGGAGCTTCAACTCTACCGCACACCCGCGGCCTTTGGTCTCAGCCTCCCAAAGGGAAGGCCCCCCGCGGCCGCCAGTCCCGCGGCGGGCCCTGAGTGCGGAACACGTGCAGCCGGGAGGCTTCAAAGGCCAACTCCAGCGTTCCTCCGAGCTCCTGGAGGACAGCCGCTCGCTCGGGGGGCTCGAGCCGGCCGTAGAGGAGGCTCAGGTGGGGCCGGAAGGGTGTGGAGGCGACGTTGGCGAAGGCCGCGCGGGCACCGACGTGCGCCGCCCGCAGCGCCTCCGTCGGCTCCGCCCGCACGAACACGCAGCGGAAGTACTCGTCGCTGGTCTCTACGTCCACCAGGCGGATGGCGATCGGCCCCAGGCCACGGGCGAGTCCGGCGACGCGAGACAGAGCGTCCTCCTCGGGCCCCGGGATGCCCCCGAGCAAGGTCAGGTGGGGGGGGAAGGAGGGCGTGCGGTGGCGGCGGGCCAGCCCCTCGATCAGCACGCGCAAGCGGTCCCCGACCCCGCTTTCCGGCATCAGCCAGAGGGACATCCCCACTGCGGTGTCGTCCGCGGCGCGACCCATGTTAGCGTTCTACCACGCGGGAGGCCTCATGCGCGTCCGAGTGGGCACGAGCGGCTACAGCTACAAGGAGTGGAAGGGGAGCTTCTACCCCGCGGAGCTCAAGGAGCCGGACATGCTCCGCTTCTACTCGGAGCGGCTCTCCACCGTCGAGATCAACAACACCTTCTACCGGATGCCCACCCTCGCCCTCCTCAACCGATGGGCGGGGGAGGTTGGGGAGGGTTTCACCTTCGTCCTCAAGGCCCCCCAGCGCATCACCCACCGGAAGCGCCTCCTGGACGCGGCCGAGGATGTCGGCTACTTCTTCGAGACCGCGGGCGCCCTCGGCCCCAAGCTCGGCCCCGTCCTCTTCCAACTCCCCCCCTTCCTGAAGAAGGACCTCCCCCGGCTCGTCGACTTCCTGGCCCTCCTGCCCGCGGGGCGGCCGGTGGCCTTCGAGTTCCGCCACGCCTCCTGGTTCGAGGACGAGGTGTACGAGGCCCTCCGCGCGCGGGGGGCCGTTCTCTGTGCGGCGGACACCGACGAGTCCGGGGAGGAAGGCATGCCGCTGGTCCCTACCGCGGCCTGGGGCTACCTCAGGCTGCGCCGTGCCGACTACGACGAGGCCGCCCTTCGGGCCTGGGCCGACCGCATCCGGTCCCAACCCTGGGAGCAAGCCTTCGTCTTCTTCAAGCACGAGGACGCGGGCAAGGGTCCGGCCCTGGCCCTCCAGCTTTTGGCGCGCCTCAGCCTTTGATCAGGCCGGTGAGCCGGGCCAGGGCCCGGCCGAGGTCGGGCTTCTCGCTCAGGAGTCCCCGCAGGGGGTCCTCCTTCAGCGCGCGTAGTCGCTCGGGCATGGTGCGGATAGTGAAGCGGGCGGGATCCAGGCCCGCCTTGACCTCGCTCCAGGCGAGGGGTGTGGAGACTTTGGCCCCCGGCACCGGACGCGCGCTGAAAGGGGCGGCCAGAAGTTTGCCGTGGCCGTTCTGGAGGAAGTCCACATAAACCCGCCCTCCCCGCGAGGCGGGCAGGCGGATGGTGGTGGCAATCTCGGGCCGGCGCTCCGCGACGACCCGCGCCATCAGCTCGCCCAAGGTCCTTCCCTGCTCGAACGTGCATTGCCCGCCCAGGGGGACGAGGACGTGGATGCCGGTGGAGCCGCTCGTCTTCACGAACGAGGGCGTCTCCATCTCCTCCGCGAGGTCGTGGATCGCCTGCGCCACCTGCACCACGTCCGCGAACGGCGCCTCCTTGGGGTCCAGATCCAGGATGCACCAGTCGGGATGGGTGATGTCCGCGATCCGGCTGGCCCAGATGTGGAGGGGGATCGTACCCAGATTGATGATGTAGAGCAGGGTCTCCTCGTCGTCGGCGATGAAGTAGTCGATCTCGCGCTGGGCGTGCTCGCTCCAGATCCTTTCCAGCCGGACCCGGCCGGGAACGAAGTCGGGGGCGTCCTTCTGGAAGAAGTTCTTGCCCGTGATGCCGTCCGGATAGCGGGCGAGGACGAGGGGGCGGTCCTTCAGGTAGGGCAGAAGCCACGGCGAGACCGCCCGGTAGAACGCAATGAGGTCCCCCTTGGTGTAGCCCTCCTGCGGCCAGAAGATCTTGTCGAGGTTCGAGAAGGGGACCTTGCGCTCGGGGGCCGGCTCGTTCGAGACGATGGGGGGGGGCAACGGTTCGGACATCCCCCCCTGCCCCTCGCGCACGCATTCCTCGATGGGCTTGTCATCGCGGAAGCGCTGGAAAACGGGCTGCCGCAGCAGGCCCTCGCCCGTCCACTCCTTGTAGCGGACCTCGACCACGCGGCGCGGTTCCACCCAGACCGTCGCTTTGTCGGGGGGCAGGGGCCCCGTGCAGGGGGGGGTGAGGCGGCGGTCCTGCTCCAGCTCCGCGCGCAGTTTCTGGAGCTGGTCGTCGTTGAACCCGGTCCCCACCCGGCCCGCGTAAACGAGGTTGCCTCGCTCGTACGTGGCCAGGTGCAAGGCTCCGAATCCGACCCTCCCCCCCTGGGGGGCCGTGAAACCCACCACCACGAAATCGCCGGTGCGGTCCACCCTCACCTTCAGCCAGTCCGGGGAGCGGCCGGGCCGATAGGGGGAGTCGGCCTTCTTGGCCACCATCCCCTCCAGGCGCATGCGGCCCACCTCCTCGTAGAAGGCTTCCCCCTGCTCCTCGATGTAGTCGACGAAGCGGAGCGGACCCGCGCGCGGCAGGACCTGGCGCAGGAGCCCCTTGCGCTCGGAGAGGGGGAGGGGCCGGAGGTCGATATCCTCGAAGCCAAGCAGGTCGAAGGCGAAGTAGGTAGCGGGCAGGTCCACCGCCGCCCGCGTGATGTCCGCGCCCCGGGTGAGGAGGGCTCGTTTCTGGAGGCGCTGGAAGCTGGGCCGAGCCTCCTCGTCGAGGATGACGACCTCGCCGTCCAGGACCAGCCCCTCAAAAGGGAGGGCCGGCAGCGCCCGCGCCACCTCCGGGAAGATCGCGGTGGCATCGCTGCCCTTCCGGTAGACGAGGTGGGGCTTGCCGTCCTCCTTGCCAGCCACGACCCGGAAGCCGTCGTACTTCAGCTCGAAGATCCAGCCGGGCGCGGAGAAGGGTCCCTCGCGCGTCTCCGCCAGCATCATCTTCACGTCTGTCGCCCGGATGGGGCGCCGGAGAGCGCCCAGGCGGACGAGGCTGGAGCGCACCTCGGCCGCGGGCGCGACGGTTAGGGCGGCCGCGGCCGCCTCGTCCGCGAAGGGTTCCGGGGTGCGGTCGGCCGATCGCTGCGCGCGATACGCCCGTAGGGGCTCGTCTTTGGGCGGCCGCTTCCGGACCGGCATCAGGCCCGGCCACGCCGGGCGGAGATCGCCTTGACGATCATCTCCCCATGGAAGCGTCCGTTCTCGATGAAGATGCGGCCCGTCTCCCGCCCCGAGACCACCGCCCCCGCGACGTAGAGGCCGGGAACGTTGCTCTCGAGGGTGGCCGGGTCGTGCTCGGGCTTGAGGGTGGCCTCATCGACGCGCACGCCCGCCCGACGGAAGAGCTCGACATCGGGGTGGTAGCCGGTGAGGAGGAAGACGCCCTCGGCCGAGAGCTCCTCCTTCCCGCCCGGGCCCTCCACGACAACGCGGTCGGGGCGGATCTCCAAGACCCGCGTCTCGAAACGGGCGGCCACCGCACCCTCCTTGATCCGGTTCTCTATATCGGGCTTGATCCAGTACTTGATCGACTCTCCGAGGCGGGGGTGCCGATGCACGAGGGTCACCCGGGCCCCGGCGCGGTGGAGCTCGAGGGCGGCGATGGCAGCGGAGTTCTTGCCCCCGACCACCACCACCGGCTTGCGGTAGAAGGCGTGCGGCTCCGCGTAGTAGTGGGAGACGTGGGGCAGGTCCTCGCCGGGGACATCGAGGGGGTTCGGGTGGTCGTAGTACCCGGTGGCGAGCACCACTTGGCGGGCCGTCCGCGAGCGCTCGGCTCCCGCCGCGGACCGGGTGAGGACGCGAAAGACACCGTCTCGCCGCTCGATCGCGCGCACCTCCTCTCCGAGGGCCAGGTTGAGGCGAAAGGTGTCGGTCACCCGCCGGTAGTAGCGGAGGGCCTCCCCCTGGGTCGGCTTCTCGTAGGGAGTGACGAAGGGGAGGCCGCCAATCTCGAGCAGCTCCGGGGTGGTGAAGAAGATCATGTGCCGGGGGAAATGGAAGATCGAGTTCACGAGCACGCCCTTCTCCACGACTTCGTAGTCGAGGCCGGCCTGAAGGGCAGCGATGGCGGTGGCCAGGCCCGCGGGCCCGGCCCCCACTACGAGCACTTCACGGGGCGCCTCCGCCATGCCCCCCATCTTACGCGGCGAAGGCCGCGTCGACGAAGCGTGCCCGCACGCGCTGTTCCCCGGGCCGGCATCAAGGGAATCCTGAGCACCTAGGGCACCAAGCTGCTCGCCGCTTTCATCCTCATCGTCTCGGGGTCCGTGACGTGACCCTCCACATCGTCGCTCCCTACCTGGCGGCGCGCCTCGTCTCGCTCCGGGAACTTGAGAACCACTACCAATTGGTGCCCTGCGCGGGTTCGACACAAGGGATTGGGTGCTTTCCTGTCAACAAGTCATTCAAAATCATAGAGTTGACGGTTCTGCTAAAATCGGGGCATGTCAGCTCGCTCTATCGGCACCGGCACTATTTCCTTCGGCATGGTCTCGATCCCGATCCGACTCTATTCGGCGGGCGAGTCCTCCGCCGCCATCTCCTTCAACCTGCTTCACGCCAAATGCAAATCCAGGCTGAAGCAGCAATACACCTGTCCCAAGGACAACGAGATCGTCCCCCGCGACCAGATGGTGAAAGGCTACGAGTTCTCGAAGGACCAGTACGTGAGCTTCACGGAAGATGAGCTGAAGTCGATGGCCGAGGAGGCGCAAAAGGCCATCGAGATCACGGAGTTCGTCCCCGCCTCGCAGGTCGACCCGATCTACTTCGACGGGGCCTATTACCTCGGGCCCGACAAGGGGGGGGAGAAGGCCTACAAGCTCCTATCCGAGGCCATGAAACAGACCGGCCGCTCCGCGCTCGCCAAGTGGGCGGCCCGCGGCAAGCAGTACCTGGTGCTTATCCGCCCCACGGCGAGCGGCCTCGTCATGCAGCAACTCCTCTATGCGGACGAGGTGCGCTCCTTCGCCGAGGTGCCGGTGGGCGAGGCCGAGGTCAAGGAGCCGGAGTTGAAGCTGGCCGTCCAGCTCGTGGAGCAGATCGCCTCCGACGAGTTCCATCCCGAGAACTACACGGACGAGGTGCGCAAGCGGTACCTAGAGGCCATCCAACGCAAGGTGGAGGGGCAGGAAGTCACGACCGCCCCGGAGGCGCCGCGCGCCCAGATCATCGACCTCATGGAGGCCTTGAAAGCCAGCTTGGCCAACAAGGCCGCGGCCGCCGCCGCCGCCTCTGAGTCGGAGGCGGCCACCGGCACCGAGGGAGCCCGTCCCGCGAAGCGCTCGCTCAGGGCCCCCGAGGCCCGCCGCAGCTCGCGGGGGAGCGCCAAGCCCGGAAAGCGCTAGGCGGCCGTCGCTCTCCCCTCTCCATCAGGATGACCGCCCCGCGCTCGCGGGCGCGCATGGCCTCGCCGGTTGTGCCGCGTGGCGCGCTGGTCCCCGAGGCTAAGCGGGGCCACGGCGCCCTTCTTCCGGCCTTAGTCCCCCGAGAAGGCCCGCGGCAGGCGGTAGAGCCCGAAGCTCAGAAGCGTGGCCATTGCGGCCTCCGCGAGCGTAGGCCCGGCGAGAGAGAGGGCCTGGAGGCTCGCGGGCAGGGCATTCCAGGGCACGACCGCGCGCGAGGAGAGGATAGCTCCCACGAAGGCCAAAGCCCCGGCCGCGGACAGGCCGGCGCCGAGCCGCCGCCAGGGGAACGGGAGGGGCGGCCCCTCGCGCTGCTCGCGCCGCAAGGCCTCCACTACCCCGGCGGCGAAACCCGACGAGGGCTCGATGGAGTCTAGCGCGGCCAGTAGGTGATCCAGATCTTCCAACCTCACTCCTCCGGCCCGGGCGTCCGCGCCGCCGCGGGCGCCAGAAGCGCGCAGCGGCTTTTCAGGAGTTCTCGCCCGCGATAAAGCCGGGCCTTCACCGTTCCTTCCGCCGCCCCTAGGATTCGGGCGGTCTCCGCTAAGTCCATCTCCTGGAAGTAGAACAGGATGATGACGTCTCGGTAGCGCCCGGGCAACGCGAGCACCGCCCGCCGCACGGCCTCGGCCCGCTCGGCATCCTCGAGCTGGCGGGCGGCGCCGGGGGCGAGAGCGAGCAGGCGGGCGGCGTCCAGGCTCAGGAGCGGGGCCCCCTGATTTCGCAGCCGCGAACGGTACGTGTTGAGGGCGATCGCCGTGAGCCAGGTCCCGAAGGCGGCCTGGCCTCGGAAGCTGCGAAGCGATCGGAACGCCTTCACGAAGGCCTCCTGGGCCATGTCCTCCGACGTCGCCCGGTCTCGGCAAAAGCGCCAGGCCAGATTGACCAGGGGACGCTGCCAGCGCCGCACTATGCCCTCGAAGCCATCGGAGTCCCCGGCCAGCACCCGAGACACGTCGGAGGCATCTTTGCTTCCCTCGCTCATGCCCTCTTTGCCGGCATTGGACGCGGGAAGATGCTTGGGGGTTGCATCTTTCGTTGGGTCAGAAAGTGCAACCTCGGTTTCGGCCATAGCGTCTCATTTGCCGAACCGACGGAGGTCGATGATGCCTGCCAATATGACGCTATTCTGGCCCCTCTTCTTGTTCCTGACCGCCACCGTGGTGGCTGTCTTCACCTTCGTCAGCGTAGCCCACTGGGTCGGCGCCCAATCCCGGGAGCGGCAGGCCCGAGACCGCTACGCCCTGCTGAAGGCGCTGGCGGAGATGCCGGGCGAGAATGCCCGCCGCATCCTGGACGTCATTGTCGAGCAGGACCTGAGAAAGGCCATCAAGGACAGGTCCGAGCAGTTGATGGGCGGGCTGATCACCTTGGCCGTGGGGGCCAGCCTCTCCATCATGCTCGCAACGCTCAGCCACAACGAACCGGGCGTGTGGACGGTCGGACTCATCCCCGCCTCCGTCGGCGCCAGCCTCATCGTCTTCAATCTGTTCGCGAAGCCGGATAGGGCGCCGGGTCCGCCCCCCGACGGCCCCGGCTAGGAGGGGCGGCCCAAACGTCCTTGATGGAAGAGGCGACGACACCACGGCACGCCCAGAATCCAGCTTGCCCGGCGGACCCGGGGCTCGGCCTGAAGCTCGGCCAAGGGTACACGTTCGGTTACGATGCTCCCGTGCCGCGCGACTCCATGGGCCGGGTGACCCGCGACGTCGTGGCGTGCGGGCGCTGCCCACGCCTCCGCGCCTGGTGCCGGGAGGTGGCCCGGGTCAAGGTCCGACGGTTCCGGGAGGAGACCTATTGGGCACGTCCGGTGCCGGGCTTCGGAGATCCCAAGGCGCGGCTGCTCATCGTGGGCCTGGCCCCCGCCGCCCACGGCGGAAATCGCACCGGCCGGGTATTCACGGGCGACCGTTCCGGCGACTTCCTCTTCGCCGCCCTCCACCGCGCGGGCTTCGCCAGCCAGCCGACGTCCATCGCCCGCACGGACGGACTCTCTCTCCGCGACTGCTACATCGCGCCCCTCGCGCGCTGCGCGCCCCCTGCCAACAAGCCCACGCGGGAGGAGCTCCTGAACTGTCGCCCCTACCTCCAGCGGGAGTGGCGGCTTCTCACGGGAGTCCGTGCCATACTGGCCCTGGGGAAGGTAGCCATGGACGGTTTTTTGAACATGCTTCAGGACGAGGGCCGCATGCCCGCCCGCAAGGCCCACGCCTTCGGTCACGGAGTGGTGCACGACCTGGGTGAAGGGCTCCTCCTCTTCGCCTCCTACCACCCCTCGCAACAGAACACGTTCACGGGGAAGCTGACCCCGCAAAGCTTCGACGCCGTCCTCGGGGCCATTAGCCGTCACCTCGACCGTCCAGGAGCCGCGAGCTCATGAGAAGGGCCCTCCCCCTCCTCCTGCTTCTCGCCGCCCCCGCGGCGGCGGAGATGCGCAACGGCACCTTCGCCTCCCCGGCCCTGGGTCGGGAGGTGAGCTACGCGGTGGATCTGCCCCCCTCCTATGCCGCTGGGGAGCGGCGGTACCCCGTGCTCTACGTCCTGCACGGCCTCTTCGAGAGCCACACCTTCTGGGAACGGCGCGGCCTGCACGCCGCCCTCGAGAGGATGCGGGAGCGCGGCGAGGTGCCGGAGTTCCTGGTGGTGGCGGTGGACGGGGGAAACTCCTTCTTCGTGAACGGCCCGGGCGGCAAGTTCGAGGATCTCGTCACCCGCGACCTCATCGCGCATGTGGAGTCCACCTACCGCGTGCAGCCAGGGCGCGAGGGGCGGGCCCTGCTCGGCATCTCCATGGGCGGCTACGCGGCCCTCCGCATTGCCCTCAAGGAGCCCCGCCTCTATCGGGCGGTGGTCGCCCACAGCGCGATGCTGCTCCAGGCCATCCCCGACCCCGCCCAGGGGGCGGGCCGCTGGCACATGGCCGCCTTCAACAAGGTCTTCGGCGACCCCATCGATCGCGCGCTCTGGACCGCCTCCGACCCCCTGGCCCTGGCCGAGAAGGCCGATCCCCAGACCGCCCCCGCCCTCTACTTCGACTGCGGCACCGAGGACCGCTACGGGCTCTACGCGGGCGCCGAAGACCTGCACCGACGCCTCTCCGCCCGGGGGGTCGTCCACACCTTCGCCCTCCGCCCCGGGAATCACGGATACGAGTTCGTGCTCTCCGTCCTCGACCAGAGCCTCCGCTTCGCGGGGGAGGCGTGGCGGGACCGCGGCCCTACCGCTCCCGCCACCGGAAAGGACACCCGCCCATGACGCTGAGCGCCGCCCTCGTAATCTTCCTGGGCTCGTGGCTGCCGAGGGCCGCCCAGGAGCCGACCGGGGAGGAGAAAAAGCCCGCGCTCACCATCCAGTCCGCGACCGCCGACCGGGTGACCGTCCACTACCTGAAGATCCCCTGGGGCCCGAACACCTTCGCAGCCATGCAAAAAGGCGGCGATTCCTTCTACGCCCGGCGCACCTGGCCCTTCGCGCGCCTGGAGCTGAAGGCCCCCGTGTCCCTGGAGGGCAAGAAGATCCCCGCCGGCAACTACGCCCTCGTCCTCCACCCCAACACCCCCGACGACCAGGGGATGAGCCTGGAGGTCCTTAAGATCCGGGTCGCGGAGTTCCTGGAGGCGGGCAACGTGATGACCCCCACCCCCAGCGGGGAGAGCCAGTGGCGGGGGCCGGTCCGGTTCGATCTCACCGCGCTCACCTCGCCCCATCTCACGATCGAGCTGGCCCCGGGCAAGGCCGGGGTCTCCCTCATCGTCCAGTACGGGGACAATCGGCTGGTGAAGGAGCTCGCCTTTTAAGGGAAGGGCTCAGGCCTCCCGGAGCGCGGAGGTGATGGGGAGGCGGGCCGCCCGGACGGAGGGGAGAAGCCCACCGATCACGCCCATGACCACCGCGAACGTGACCGAGGCCATCACGATGCCGGGCGTAATCTGGAAGGCGAAGGCGATCTCGCTGAAGCTCTGGGTCTGCCCGGTGCCCGTGGAGTAGCCGTTCATGGGGACGGCGAGCAGGCAGCCGATGGCGCCCCCCGCCAGGGCCAGGGTCACGGATTCCACCACGAAAGAGAAGAGGATGGCGCTTCGCGAGAAGCCCAGGGCGCGCAGGGTGCCGATCTCGCGGGTGCGCGCGGCCACGATCGCGTACATCGTGTTCATGGCTCCGAACACCGCACCTACCCCCATGATCACGGCCACGAAGTTGGCGAGCTGGCGCAGGATCTTGGCCAGCGGCCCCGCCTGGTCGTCGTAGTACTTGCGCTCCGAGACCGCCTGGAGCTGCATCTGGGGGTTGGAGCGGATCCAGTGGTCCAGTTCGGTGACGTCGGCGCCGGGCTTGAGCCGCACGCTCATGGCGTTGTAGCCTCCGGTGCGGCCGAAGTCGACGCCCATGACGTCGGCGTCTCCCCATATCTCGCTCTCGAAGGCACCCCCCTGCGACGAGAAGGTGCCGACCACCTTCCACTCGTGCTTCTGCAGCTTCACCGACGAGCCCAGCTCCAGGCCCTGCACCCGGCGGGCGATCTTGTCCCCCACCATGACCTCGTAGAGGCCGGGCGTGAAGCGGCGTCCGGCCAGGATCTTGATGCCGCCGCGCACGTCGAAGGCCTTGGGGGTGACCCCCCGGACGGTGACGTTGGTGGGGCTGCCGTCCTTCTTCGGCTTCATGGTCACGACCACGTCCTCGGGGGAGGCCAGGGGCTGGCCCTCCGCGTCCCGCGCCACCTCGTCGCGGACGAGGATGAGGTTGCGGTGGTCGATGGGGATCCAGGAGGTGAGCTCGGAGGCGGACCCGCGCTGGACGATCATCGCGTTGTCCGGCCGACCGGTGGAGCGCAGGGCGCGCGAGAAGCCCTCCGACATCGCCATGAGGACGGTGAAGACAGCCACCACGAGGGCGATGCCGGAGACGGCGAGCATGGTCACCTGCCACCGGTGGCGTACGTTGCGCACGTTGTAGGAAAGGGGAAGAGCCATCAGACCGTCCTCAGCATGTCCGTGATCCGCGCCCGGTAGGCGTTCAGGGCGGGGCCGAAGCCGGCGGCGAAGCCCAGGCCGAGGGCCACGGCGAAGCCCACGGCGGCGATCATCGGTTTGAGGTGCAGCTCGGAGAGGCCGAGCCCGGCCAGCATGTCCCGGATGCCCGGCGTATGGGTCAGGAACCACATGAGGCCCTGGCTCCCGGCCAGGCCCAGGCCGCCGCCCAGGGCGCCCAGGGCCAGCGCTTCCGCCACGATCAGCCCCAGCACCTGGAGGCTGGAGAAGCCCAGCGTCTTGAGGACGGCGATCTCCGTGCGCCGCTCGCGCACGGCCATGCTCATGGTGTTGGCGGTGACGAGGAGGATGGTGAAGCTCACGGCCAGGCCGATGCTGTTGAGGAGGAAGGCCAGGTTGCCGGCCATGGCCACGAAGCTAGCCGCGAAGGCCTGCTCGGTCTCGGTGTGGGTCTGGTTGTCGCTGTTTTCGAAGGTGGCGTCGACGGCCTTGCTCACCGCGCCCGCCTGACCGGGATCGTTGATCTCGATCATGTAGGTACCCGCCCCCACGTGCTGCCCCACGCTCTCGTCGAGGTACTTGAAGTGGAAGAGCATCAGGTTGGAGTCGGTATTGGGGTGGGTGGCGTCGGTGTCGAAAATGGCGCGCACCACGAACTCGAAGGGGCCGCTCGTCTTCCGGTAGGGCGGGATGAAGCTCTCCAGGAAGAAGTGGTCGCCGACCTTCCAGCCGAACTTGGTCGCCAGCTTGCGCCCGATCACGCAGCCCTGCAGGTCCTCCTGGAAGGCCTTGAAATCGTCGGGCGGGATCTTGTACTCCGGGTACATCTGGAAGAAGGGCTCCGCTTCCACCGCCATGTTGGGGAAGAAGTTGCTCCAGTCCGTGGTGGATGCGGTGCCTTCCTCGGCCTTGCCCTCTTTCTTGGCGGGGAGGGAGCCCCCGAACCAGGAGGAGATCGCCACCCGTTTGATCCCCGGTAGCCCCGCGATGCGCTGCTCGTAGGAGCGCGGGAGGTTGAAGACCAGGCTCACCGCGTTGCGGGTGACGAGCCGGCTGGCGCTCGTACTCTCGAGCATGCCGTTGATGGAGGCCAGCACCGTCTGCAGCGTGCAGAAGAGGAATATGCAGACCGACATGGCGATCACCGTCGACAGGGTGCGGATCCAGTTCCGCCGCAGGTGCTTGAGCACGAAAGGCAAGAACTTCATGGCCGCCTCAATCCTTTCTGAGCACGCCCTTCTCGAGATGGTGTTGGATATGGGCACGCTCCGCCGCCCGCGGGTCGTGGGTCACCATCACGATCGTCTTCTTGAAGTCCCGGTTCAGGCTCTGCATCAGGTCCAGGATCTCGTGCGCGCTCTTCGCGTCCAAGTCTCCGGTGGGCTCGTCCGCCACCAGCACCTTGGGGTCGGCCACGATGGCGCGCGCGATGGCCACCCTCTGCTCCTGGCCGCCCGAGAGCTGGCGCGGGTAGTGGTGGGCGCGATCGGCCAGCCCCACCACCTTGAGCGCGGTCAGGGCCCGCTCCCGCCTCTCCGCCTTGGGGAGGTGGGTCAGGAGCAGGGGAAGCTCCACGTTCTCGAGCGCGCTCAGGACCGGGATCAGGTTGTAGAACTGGAAGATGAAGCCCACGTTGCGGCTGCGCCAGGCGGCGAGCGCGCTCTCCGAGAGCTGGGCCACGTCGGTGCCCGCCACCAGGACCTTGCCCGAGGTGGGTCGGTCGATGCCCGCGATCAGGTTCAGGAGCGTGGTCTTTCCCGACCCCGAGGGGCCCATGAGGGCCACGAAATCTCCCTCCGGCACGCGGATGTCGATTCCGTTCAGAACCGGGATCTCCAGGCTGTCCCGGTGGTAGACCTTCACCACATGCTGCACGTCGACCATCGGCGCGGTCGCCGAGACCGGTTCTGCGCTCATCCCTTCACCCTCACCGCATCGCCATCTTTCATAGCCTCCGGGGGACGGGCGACCAGCGTCTCCCCTCCGGCCAGGCCCTCGCGGACCACGACCTGGCCCGAGCGCTCGAGCCCCACCACCACCGGCTTCGCCCGGACCTTCCCCTCCCGCACCTCGAACACGAGGGTCTTGCCGTCCCGGCTCGCCACCGCCTCCTTGGGCACGGTGATGACCGACTCCGCCGGCTCCGACGCCGTCTTCGGCTTCGTCGGCTCCAGGAAAGTCGCCTTGGCGCTCATCTCCGGCTTCAGGTCCTTGTCCTTGTCCAGGATGGTGACCTTCACCTGCACGGTGGCCTTGGTCCGGTCCGCAGTGGGGATCACCTGCCGCAGCACGGCCTTGTAGCGCCGCTCGGGAAAGGCCTCTACCGTGACCTCCGCCGGTTGGTTGGGGCCCAGCTTGGCCACGTTCGATTCGCTCACGTCCGCTTCCACCTCCAGGGTGTCGAGGTCGGCCAGGGCCACGATGGCCCCGGAGGCAGTGGAGATGTTCACCCCGGGCGGGATGGGAGCCACGCTCTCCCCCACTTCCGCCATCTTCTTCACCACCACTCCCGTGAAGGGGGCGCGGATCTGCGTGAACTGAAAGGTTGCCTCCGCGTAGTCGAGGTCGGCCTTGGCCTGGCTCAGGGCCGCCTCGGCCAGGCGCACCCGGCTGCGGCTTGCCTCCAGGCTATCCTCGGACACCACCAGCTCGCGGGCCAGCTTCTCGGAGAGCCGGAGCTGGCGCTGGTTCTCCGCCAGGTCCGCCTCCGCGTGCTGGAGAGCGGCCCGCGCCCGTCCGATTTGGGCCAGGTAGTCCTCACTCTCCAGGCGAGCGATCACCTCGCCCTCCTTGACCCGGCTCCCCTCCTCGACCTTGAGCTCGGACAGTCGGCCTTGGATCTTGGCCGAGACCACCGCTTTCCGCCGCGCGACCACGTAGCCGGAGGCAGTGAGGACGGGCGCCCCCGCGCTCGTCTCCCCGCTGCGCGCGACCGCGGGCCGCACCGTGTCCACCTCGGGAGCGGAGAGGGCCTGGCGGGCCCGGAACGCATAGAGCACGCCCAGCCCGAGGATAACGGGAATGAAGAAGAGGAGGGGCCACCGCCAGGGGCTGACGGCCGGCCCCTCCCGGTCGATCTTCAGAGAAGCGAGGTCTCCTTTGAGGTCCGCCAAGTTAGGTCTCTCCTCGACTCTACGCAGCCCGCGTCCGGCGGGTCCGTGGTTTTCGGTGAACGACCGCTCCCCGCCGGCGAACGCCGCCGCCCCGGGTCCCGACCGCCCTCAATAAAGCCTCCCCAGGTACTCGTTCATCTGTCGCTTCCAGTAGGGCCAGTCGTGCCCGCCCTCCGCCCCCCAGTTGTCCAGGGAATGGTTGATGCCCCGCCCCCGCAACACCTCCGAGAGCCGGTAGGTGGGGCCGGCGTCCTCAAAAGACCCCGACCCCGTGACCAGGTGGATGTCGTCCTGGTTGAGCTGATGGAGGTACCCGGGGTCGGAGAGGCCGGCCAGGTAGTCCACGGGGTTGTTGAAGTAGAAGTTATCGTCGTAGTCCCCATCCATGAACCGGCGCAGGTCATAGACGCCGGAGAGGGCCAGGCAGCGCCGGAACAGATCGGGGTGCTTGAAGAGGCTGTTGGCTGCGTGGTAGGCGCCGAAGGAGGCCCCGGTGGTGGTGATGGGAAGGCCCGCAGTCCGGCAGTGCTCGTATATGAAGGGTACCACCTCGTTTGCGATATAGGCATCGTACATGGCCTGGCGGTAGCTGCGGTGCCGGGGGTGGGCCTGCTTGTTGTACCAGGAGTCGTTGTTGACGGTATTCACGCAGAAGAACTTCACGCGTCCTTCGTCGATGTAGTGGGCGAGGGCATCGATCATCCCCTGGCCCGCGTACTCGTACTCGTCCCCCCCGCTGGTGGGGAAGACGAGGAGGGGAGACCCATAGTGCCCGTAGACCTGGATCCCCATCTCCTGGCCCAAGCGGGGCGAATGCCAACCATGATGCTCGACCAGCATGACGGGCCTCCGGGGGGGCCTCAGCGGAAGCGGCGGACCGGAGCGGGGGCCACGAGCGTGCCCAGGAACGCCGCGTTGGAGGGTGTCTTCTGGATCTTGTCGATCAGGAACTGCGCCGCCTCGGTGGTGGAGAGATCGGCGAGGGCACGGCGGAGCAGGTGCCGCTGCTTCAGCTCCTCCGGGGAGCAGAGCAGCTCTTCGCGGCGGGTGCCGGACTTCAGCACGTCCACGGCGGGAAAGATCCGCCGGTCGGCGATGCCGCGATCCAGGATCAGCTCCATGTTCCCCGTCCCCTTGAACTCCTGGAAGATGACCTCGTCCATCCGGCTCCCCGTCTCGATGAGGGCGGTGGCCAGGATGGTGAGGCTGCCGCTTCCTTCGCAGTTGCGGGCGGCCCCGAAGAACTGCCGGGGGAACTGCAGGGCGCGGTTGTCCACGCCTCCGCTCATGGTCCGGCCGCCGGGCCCGATCTCGCGGTTGCTGGCTCGGCCCAGGCGGGTGAGGCTGTCCAGGAGGATCACCACGTGGCGCCCGGCCTCCACCAGTCGCTTCGCCCGCTCCATGGCCAAGCGGGCCAGCTTGATGTGGGAGTCGGAGGCGGAGTCAGAGGAGCTGGCCAGTACCTCCGCCTTCACGGCCCGGCGGAAGTGCGTGACCTCCTCCGGCCGCTCGTCGATGAGAAGCAGGATGAGGTGGACCTCGGGGTGGTGTTTGGAGATGGCCTGACCCAGATGCTCGAGGAGCGTGGTCTTGCCGGCCTTGGGGGGGGACACGATGAGGCCCCGCTGGCCGCGGCCGATGGGAGCGATGAGGTCGATGATGCGCAGGCTGGTCTCCGCCTGCTCGGCGGCGAGGTGGAAGGCCTCGTGCGGGTTCACGGAGACAAGATCCTGGAAATGGGGCAGGGCCCGGTATTGCTCGGGGGGCATTCCCCCTGCCTTTTGGACCTCCACCAGGGTGCGGCGCCCGTTGCCCCCGTCACGAACCAGGCCCTCGATCTCCGTGCCGTCGCGCAAACCGTAGTCCCGGGCGATCTGCGCCGGAACCACAACGTCGTCGCGGTGCGACAGGTAGTTCTGGGCGGCCTGCCTCAAGAACCCGCCGACTCCCTCCGTGAGTTCGGCCACTCCGCCAACCGGCGCTGTCGGACCGGTCAGGGGGATCGGAGCTTGTCGGGGGTCCCTCGGCCCTCTTGGCCCCTGGTTCTGCGGATGGGGTCCGTTGGGCCGGTCGTGTCGATGGGGGTGTCGATGGCGCCGCGGGTGTCGCGGGCCGTGCCTCACGGGCGGCCCGCCCGCCGCGGATCGATCATCGTCTCCTCCGAAGGGCACTATAGCACGGGTGGAGGCCTTCGGGCGAGCACGTAAAGGACTCCCGAAGAATTGAAACCGACCCCATCTCGACCCCGGAATCCGGTTACTCGGGAGACCAAGAAGTGTTTACCCGAGCGGCATTCAGGTTGTTGGAGCGGCCGGCATCGCTTGACTTCCGGGGCCGTCCCGTCCAGCATACGGCCTCCCTCGCCGTTATGATCCTTGGCCGTCACCTCGCGCCAGACCTGACTGAAAGCCCGCCCGAGGCTCGCCGCGCCCAGCGTCCAGCGCCACTCTCTCAGAGTCGGCTCCTCTCACGTGCCGTTCACGCTTCCCGCGGCGCCCGCCAAAACGTCGGCGGGGACCTCGTCGCTCCACGTGCTTTGCCTCCGGCCCTCCTGGCCGTAGCGCCCATCATGGGGTCGAGTCAGGGCGCCACGGTACTACGAACACGCGCCGAGTCAGGTCCAATCGGCCTAGGCAGCCTCTGCTCGATCGCAACCGGTCGCCGGGGTCGCGTTGGGTCAAGCGCTTCAAGGAGAATTTGCAGATGAAAAGCCACGTCTCCGCCCTCTCCGGGCCCTTTGTTCTCGCGGCCCTTCTCGCCCTGCCGGCTACGGGAGCGGCGGATGATTTCACGGCGACCCCCCTGGAGCCGCTCTCTGTCCACACCCTCCCCGGAGTCAAGGTCCGCAACACGGATCAGGCCATGGCGAGGGTGATCGTGAAGTTCGAGGCCGATTCGGTGGCCGCCTACAAAGGGGACATCCCCGGGCTCCCCGCCACCAGCCCCCAGGTGACGGGCGCGACGCGCCTGGACTTCGAGTCCGAGGCCGCCCGCGCCTACGAACGACACTTGATCACCAAGGAGCAGGAGTTCGAGGCGAATCTCCACCAGTCCATCCCCAACGCCAGCATCACCCATCGCTTCCGCAAGGTGGTGGGCGGCGTGGCCATGACCGTGCCGCGGCAATACCTCAGGGACTTGAGCCTCCTGCCCGGGGTCCAGGCCGTGTACGAGGACGTAGCGGTGCCCCTCAGCACGGACCGCAGCCCCGCCTTCATCGGGGCCCCCATCCTGTGGGCCCAGGTGGGCGGCCAGGGCCGCGCGGGCGAGGGCGTCATCGTGGGCATGATCGACACCGGGGTCTGGCCCGAGCACCCGTCGCTGGCCGACGACGGCACCTACCCGGCCCCACCCGCGAAGTGGCACGGGACAAGCTGCCAGTTCGGATCCGCCAACCCCGACGATCCTGCCTTTGCCTGCAACCACAAGCTGATCGGGGCCCGCCGGTTCATGAACACCTTCGACCACTCCGGAATCGCGCCCCTCCCCGGCGAGTTCAACTCCGCCCGCGACAACAACGGCCACGGCACCCACACCGCCACCACCGCCACCGGCGACGCGGGGGTGGCGGCCGGGTTCGGCGGAACGCCCCTGGCCCACGTCTCCGGCATTGCGCCCCGGGCCCACGTGGCGGTCTACAAGGTCTGCTTCACCGACAGCGCGGGTGGAGGCCAGTGCTTCAATTCCGACTCCGCGGCCGCCATCGAACAGGCCATCGCCGACGGTGTCGACGTCATCAGCTTCTCCATCGGCGGCGGAGCCAACCCCTACTCAGACGTGGTCGAGCTCGCCTTCTTGGACGCCTACCGCGCGGGGGTGTTCGTGTCCGCGGCGGCCGGCAACAGCGGGCCGGGCGCGGACACCGTCGAGCACCGCGGCCCCTGGGTGACGACCGTGGCCGCCAGCACCACCGACCGCGTCTTCCAGGGCTCGGCCACGATCACGGCCGACGGCACCGGGTCCCTCACCGTGACCGGAGCCTCCGTCATGGGCCCGATCACGTCCGCCGCCCCCGTCGTCCTCGCCTCCGCCCCTCCCTACTCGAACCCGCTCTGCTTGAGTCCCGCCGCCCCCGGGAGCTTGACCGGCAAGATCGTGGTCTGCCGACGGGGCACCAACGCCCGGGTGGCAAAAGGCTTCAACGTCCTCCAGGGCGGCGCGGTGGGGATGATCCTCTACAACACTCCAAGCCCCAACGATACGGACGCCGATGTCCATTTCCTGCCCGCGGTCCACATTGACAGCGCGCAGGGGGTCGCCCTGCTGGCCTTCCTGGGCTCCCACACGAACAACACCGGCACCTTCTCCGGAGGCGCGTCCAGCTTGACCGGCCAGGGGGACGTGATCGCCGACTTCAGCTCCCGGGGCGGCCCCAACCAAACCCTGGGCGTCAGCAAGCCCGATGTGGCCGCTCCCGGCGTGAACATCCTGGCCGGCCAGACGCCGAAGCCGGCCGCCATCGGAGGGGCGCCGAGCGGCGAGCTCTTCCAGATCATCAGCGGGACTTCCATGGCGACCCCCCACGTCTCGGGCACGGCCGCCCTCCTGAAGCAGCTCCACCCCCATTGGACGCCGGGCCAGATCAAGTCCGCGATCATGACCACCGCTTTGACTGCGGGTCTGGTCAAGGGAGACGGGATCACACCCGCCGACTCCTTCGACCTCGGCTCCGGCCGCATCGACCTCAGGAACGCGGGCCTGCCCGGCCTCACCTTCGACGCCCCCGCCCAGGACTTCTTGACCTTCCAAACCAACCTCTCGCTCGTGAACTACCCCAGCCTTTACGTGCCGGTCATGCCCGGCAAAGTGACGGTGCCGCGGACGGTGTTCAGCGATCTCCGGCATCACAGCCTTTGGCTCCTGAGCGTGGACGCCCCCCCCGACGTCACGGTCCGGGTGCCGGAGGCGCTCATGGTGCCCGCGCACGGCCAGGCGACGTTCGACATCACGGTGGACGCCCGGGCCGTGCCCCTGGGGGCGGTTCGCCACGCCACCCTCTTCCTCGAGAATGGCTGTGGCAACGGCGGGGACGACCGTGAGGGCCGCGGTGACGGCCACCGCGAGGGCGGCGACGAGGCGGACCGGCACGACGACGGCGACCGGCACGAGGACCGCGACAACCGCTGCCGGAAGCTGCACTTCCCGATCACCTTCGACCGCCGGCAGGCCGGGGTCACCTTGGACGAGTCCTGTGACCCGGCGACGCTCGCCGAGCACGCCACCACGACTTGCACCATCACCGCCACCAACACCACCTTCAACGACGCCTCCGTCCACCTGCGGGACCGCCTGCCCCGGCGGCTATCGCTGGTGAGCGTCACGGGGGCGGTGGCGGACGGTACCCACCGGCTCACCTTCGACGGCACCCTGGCGGGGGCGACCCCGCCCGACGTCCACGCGGCCGCGGCCAACGACTCCCCCGCCGGCGGCTACCTGCCCTTGAGCCTCTTCGGTATTGCGCCCCTGCCCAACATGGGAGACGAGACGCTGGCGAATTTTGCCGTGCCGGCGTTCCGCTTTGCCAGCGAGACCTACACCCAGATCGGCATGGTCAGCAACGGCTATCTGGTCGTGGGCGGCGGGGTCTCGAGCGACATCCAGTTCCTGAACCAGCACTTCCCCAACCCCGCGCCCCCCAACAATGTCCTCGCGCCCTTCTGGACCGACCTCGACGCCACCCCCGCCCGGGGTGGAGCCATGCGCGTGGGCAGCTTGAGCGACGGCGTGCACACCTGGATCGTCTTCGAGTGGGACAACGTGCCCAACTTCAGCAACAACGCCCAGCGGAACTCGTTCCAGGTATGGGTCGGGGTCAACGGCGTGGAGGACATCAGCTACGTCTATGGACCCCAGCTGACCGCGGGCGAGGGCGGGTTCCTCACCGTCGGAGGGGAGAACAAGTTCGGCAGCCGGGGCGCCAACTTCTACTACAACGGCACGGGCACGCTTCCCGTGGCGAACAGCACGCAGGTCCGGATCACCAGCACCCCCGGCGGCCCCGGCGAGACCAAGACCGTGTCCTTCACCGCCCGCGCCGGCGAGGAAGGCGCGTGGACGAACTGCGCGGAGATGACGGGCAGCATCTTCTTCGGGACCGCGACCGCCTGCGTCACGGGCGCCGTCACGAAGTGACCAAAGCGCCCCTCGCGCACCGAGGGGCGGGTGCCACCCACGGCGGGCTGGACTCGATCCGGCCCGCCGTTTTTTTGGAGCTTCAGGGGACCCGCGGCTCGGAGCAGAGGAAGGGGGCGCCCCGCGCTCCCGCGTGGTACTCGTAGGATCGGCCGCGCGCCAAGAGGCGGATGAGGAAGCCGGGCTGGAGGACCTGGGTGTAGAGGAGGCCCGGCCGCGGGCAGCCCAGGCTGCTGTCCGGCCAGACGACCTCCTTGAACTTCAAGAGGGAGATCTCGGAGAGCGGGATCGACAGCTGGCGGGCGAGGTCCTCCTTCGCCTGCGTGACCAGCTTCTGGCCCACCGGGTCCTGAGGATCGGGGCTGACCGCTCCCTCCTGCTCTCCGGGGCCCCCACCCGCCTCCGCCTTGAGCCCCCCGCCGGCCACGGCCAGACCGGCCCCGCAGAGGAGGGCCCGGCCGGCCCCCACGTGGACGCGGTAGATCCGGCCGCTGGCTTTCAGGAGGACGCGGAACCCGGGGGTGGGCTCGGGCGGGCGAGCCTGGCCTTTCTCCGGGCAGCCCAGGCTCGCGTCGGGCCAGTCCATCTCCGTGACCGCCACCACCTCGATCGCGCCTTCGGCGGACGAGTGCAGCGTTTTTTTGGCCAGCACGAGTGCCTGGTCTTTGGTCATCGGGGCCGCGGGCGCCGCCACCACCGCGAGCGCCAGGAGAAGCAAGTCGAGCAAGGCGCGGGGCCTCCCCAACCAGTCTACAACGGTTTACGGTTCCGGCTAGGGTTTCTCGCCCGGCAGCAGCGGGCGCAGGGTCACGACATACCGCTTATCCCCCGCGCAGACCGAGGCGGGGGCGCCGCCCGTGGGCCAGTCGGCGACGGCGGCCGCGGACACGCTCCTCGGCCCGGCCAGGGCCTCCGCGAGGGGCACGGCAAAGCCCCAACTCCGGCAGCCCCCGATGAGCGCCCCTTCCCGCGCCGAGAGCGCGTAGGCGGCGGGTTCGTAGGAGCGCAGGCTCTCGTGGGCGAAGGCCGCCAGATCTTGGACGAGAGAGGCGAGGGGCCGCAAGCCGGCGGGAGCGGACGCGGGATCCCCCGTGGCCAGGATGTCGAGGGGCTGCCCCTTGCCGAGGCGAAGGTGGTAGCGGGGGGAGGCGGCCGCCCCGAAGGAGACTTGCGAGCCGAGCCCGGGAATCTTGCGCACGCGGGCGATCCGCTTCTCCAGCTCCTTCACCTCGTCGCGCTCGAGGCGGCCGGTGGCCAGCCTCTGCGTCCCGCCCACGAACACCTGGCCGTCCTCGAGGAGCACGAAGCGCGGGGAGTTGGCGGCGGTCCCCGGCCCCCCCGGGGAGGGGCCGACCGCATCCAGGACGATGACGGCGCCGGGAACGTCGCCGGCCCGGGCGGCGGGAACGAGGGCCAGGAGCGCGACGAGCGGGATGGAGGCGCGGACCATGAGCGGGCAGTCTACACCGACCCTCCCCCGCCCCACCAACTCAGCGGGGGCCGGGCGGGCGGGCGTAGAGGTCGATCACGCGCTCGATGGCCCGGCGGCAGACCGCGCAAAACGCCTGGCTGCGCGTGAACATGATGCAGTCGGCCTGGGGCCGGTAGTAGCCCTTGGCCTCGTAGAGCGCGCCCTCGAAGGCTCCCACCGCGGCCGGGTGGAGGCCGGCGCCAAGGATCTTACCCACCCGCTCGCGCTCCTCGCGGAACAGGGCGTCCATCTCCTCCTCCGGACGGTGCCGGGCCCGGATGTCGCGCCGCCGGCCCTGGATCTCCTTCTCCACCGCCTCGAAGGCCTCCTTCTCCCAGGGGGTGGGCAGGGGGGTCCCGGCCGTGACGAGGTCCCTCCACTTTGAGGCCTGGGGATCGACGGTGGCGTTGGGCTCCCAGGGCTCGGGCCGCTCGCTCGCGGGCCCGTAGGCCACGTCCGAGGTGTAGTACTCGTCGGCCAGGCCTGCGAAATGGTGGCCGAACTCGTGGACGAACACGTAGGGGGCCCAGGCGCTGTCCGCGGCCACGGTGGCGTAGAGGTTGAAGATGCCGCCCCCCCCGTACTTCCGGTCGTTGACCAAGATCTCCACGAACTCGTAGGGCGCGGACGCGGCCGCCTCCCGCATCCTCTTGTTGTCGAGAGTGAGCACGTAGCGCTCGGACCCGAAGGCGTCGTAGCCCGCTCGAAGGGCGGAGCGGTGGTGAACGCCGTCCGAGGGCCGCGCCACCCCGCTCTCGTCGGAAGGGGTGTCCAAGGCCCAGACGTTGAAATCCTGGCGGCGCTCCTTGAAGGGGGAGACCGCGAAGAGGAGGTCGGCCATCCGCCGGGCGTCCCGATGCCACTTCTCCATCTCGGCGGCGGTGTACCCGTCGCCCATCAGGAGCAGATCCACCTTGTCCCGGGGCTCGCCGTTTTTCATGACCGCCCACACCTTCGTCCCCGGGGAGGGAGGGCTGGAGTCGATGGCGGGGCTCTGGGGGTCCACGAGCACGGACCAGATCTCGCGGAAGGCTCCGTTCTTTCCCCGCTTCTTGACCACGACCTGCGCGGGAGCGGCCGGCTCCGGGAAGCGCAGCGACTCGTGGAAGGCGCGCGCGACGTCCTTGGCTTCGGCCGTGGTCTCCCATTCCCCGAAGATGCTGGCGAAGCCGCGGGAGTAGAGCACGCGGTTCTTGCCACGGTCCACGACCTCGAAGAAGTAAGGGCCGAGGTTGGTGTCGTCGATCGCGCGGTCGGGCCGTCCCGGCCAGGGCCCCTCCCGGACCCAGCCGTCGAGGGCGAAGCGTTCTTCGGCCGCACCGCCGCTATGGACGTAGTCCAGGCGCAGGGTGCGGGGCTCGGCGGGGGGGGCGGCTACGGCGGCGGCCAAGCCGAGGGCGATCGTGAGCACGGGTTCACCTCCGGCGGCAGGGTATCACCCCCGGGGGCTTCCAGACCGGGTCGGGATGGTGGTAGCCTCGCCCGTCTGGGAAAGGCAGGAGATCCCGCGTGAAACTGCGCCTCGGCCCCATGCTGCCCGTCTCCGTCCTCGCCGCGACCCTGCCCGCCGCGAGCCATCCCGTGCGCGCGCGGACGGGAATCGTGGCTTCGCAGAACTTCATCGCCTCCCACGTGGGCATGGACGTGCTCATGGACGGGGGCAACGCCATGGATGCGGCAGTGGCCACCGCCTTCGCCCTCGCCGTGACCCACCCCGCCGCGGGCAACATCGGCGGGGGGGGCTTTCTGGTCTATCGGCGGGCGACGGGGGAGGCGGTCGCCTACGACTTCCGGGAGACCGCCCCCGCCGGCGCCTCCTCCACCATGTTCCTAGAAGCCGGGAAGTACGACGCCGACCGCCACCATCACCGATACCTGTCGGTGGGCGTGCCGGGAACGGTGGCCGGCCTGCACATGGCTTGGAAAGAGCAAGGCAAGCTTCCGTGGGAGCGGCTCTTGGAGCCCGCGATCTTCCTGGCCCGGGAGGGCTTCATGGTCACGGACGGCCTGGCCCGCTCGCTCCGCCAGGTCCTGCCCGAGATGAAGGCCTACCCGGCCTCCGTGGCCCAGTTCTCGCGGGCCGGCACCCCCTATGAGCCGGGCGACCTGTTGCGACAAGGGGACCTGGCCCGCACCCTGGAGCGGATCGCGGACCGGGGTCGGGAGGGTTTCTACGAAGGGGAGACGGCGCGGCTCATCGAAAGGGAGATGCAGGCCCACGACGGCCTCATCACTCAGGCGGATCTGAAAGCCTACACCCCCCGACGGCGGGAGGTCCTTCGCGGCACCTATCGCGGCTACGAAGTCCTCACCGTGCCCCCCGCCAGCTCGGGCGGCGCCTGTCTTCTGGAGATGCTGAACGTCCTCGAGGGCTATGACCTCGCGGCCAAGGGCTTCGGCTCCGCGGCCACCGTCCACCTGATCACGGAGGTCATGCGCCGCGCCTTCGCCGACCGGGCCCGTTACCTCGGGGATCCCGAATTCAATCCCGGGATGCCCATCGCGCGGCTCATCTCGAAGGAATACGCGACCGCCCTGCGCCGGACCATCCGCGCCGACCGCGCCTCGACCTCGTCGCCCCTGAGCTTCGAATGGCCGGCGCAGAGCACGCAGACCACCCACTTCTCGGTGGTGGATGCCGACCGCAACGCGGTGGCCCTCACCTACACCCTCGAGGATGCCTACGGCGTCAAGGCGGTGGTGCCAGGGGCGGGCTTCCTCCTGAACAACGAGATGGGAGACTTCAACGCGGGGCCGGGGCTGACGAACGCGGAGGGCCTGATCGGGACGGCCCCGAACCTGGCCGCGCCCGGCAAACGCATGCTCTCCAACATGACCCCCACCATTCTGGCCAAGGACGGCAAGGTCTTCATGGTCATAGGCAGCCCGGGGGGCCGGACCATCATCAACACCGTCCTTGTCACCACCTTGAACGTGGTGGACTTCGGCATGAACATCCAGGAGGCCATCGACGCCCCCCGCTTCCACCATCAGTGGCTTCCCGACGTCATCCGCTACGAGCGCTACGGCCTTTCCCCCGATACCCTGGCCCTCCTCACGCGCATGGGCCACGCGGCCAAGGAAAGCGAGCGCCCCCAGGGCGCGGCCCAGGGCATCGTCTACGACGCTAAGGAGGACCTGCTGGAGGGCGGCGCCGACCACCGCGCCCCCGATAGCGCGGCCATCGGCCGCTGAGCGGGCGGCCATCGACGTGCGCCGGCCCCGCCGCACCGGCCTTCCTGACCGCGTGTCTCCTGCGAGCGGGGCCGGAGCTCAGGCCTCCAGGACCTCGCGCACCTTCCGCAGGAGGGCGTCCGCGGTGAACGGCTTCTGAATGAAGTGGGTGCCGGGCTCGAGGGCACCGTGATGGCTGATGGCTTCGTCGGTGTAGCCCGACATGTACATGATCTTCACTGTGGGCCGGGAGGCCTTGATCCGGTCCGCCACCTGACGCCCGCTCATCCGGGGCATGACCACGTCGGTGAGTAGGAGGTGGATCGGGCCGTCGTGGCCGTCCGCGGTCGCGAGCGCCTGCTCCGGGCTCGCCCCGGGAAGAACCCGGTAGCCCCCCACTTCCAGGATCTCCGCGATCAACAACCGCAGCGCCTCCGCGTCCTCCACCAGCAGGATCGTCTCCGAACCCGTGGACGGCGCCTCCGCCCGCACCGCCCCCGCCGACGCGAGCGTCCCTGCCTCCTCCCTCCGCGGGAGATAGACCTTGAACGATGTCCCCTGGCCGACCTCGCTGTAGACGGCGACGTGGCCGCCGCTCTGCTTGATGATCCCAAAAACCGTGGACAGGCCGAGCCCCGTGCCCTTGCCTTCCTCCTTGGTGGTGAAGAAGGGCTCGAAGATGTGCGACATCGTGTCCGCGTCCATCCCGTGCCCGGTGTCGCTCACGGCCAGCATCACGTAGGAGCCGGGCTTGACGTCGGGATGCAGGCGGGTGTAGCTCCCGTCCAGATCTACGTTCGCGGTCTCGATGATGAGCTTGCCCCCCCGCGGCATGGCGTCGCGGGCGTTCACGGCCAGGTTGATGATCACCTGCTCCATCTGCCCCGGATCCGCCTTCACTAGACCCAGCCCGGAAGCGAAGACGGTGACGAGCTGGACGTCCTCGCCGATGAGCCGCCGCAGCATCTTCTCGGTGTCGTCGAGCACGGTGTTCAGGTCCAGCACCTCCGGGACCAGGACCTGCTTGCGGCTGAAGGCCAGGAGCTGGCGGGTCAGGCTCCCGGCCCGATCCGCCGCCTTCTGGATCTCCGCCGCGCGCCGGAAGCCGGGGTGCCCCACTCCCAGGTCCTTCAGCATCAGCTCGGTATAGCCGGTGATGACGCCCAGGAGATTGTTGAAGTCGTGCGCCACCCCGCCCGCGAGCTGGCCGACGGCCTCCATCTTCTGGGACTGGAGGAGCTGCGCCTCCAGCCTCCTCTTCTCCGTCACGTCGTGGGCGAGGACGAGCACCGCCTTCCGCCCCTGAAACGTGATCGGATCGGACGAGATGTCGACCTCGATGAGGGAGCCGTCCTTCGTCCGGTGCCGCCAGCCGCTCGGGGACCCCGGCGGCATCCGCAAGAGTCCCTTGAGATGCGCGGAGAGCTTTGGAATCTCCTCGGGGGGCCGGATGTCATTGATGGTCATGCCCAGAAACTCCGCCGGCGTGTATCCGTACTGTCGAACGGCGGCGTCGTTGACGGCGAGGAAGGCGAGCGTCTCCGCGTCGAAGACCCACATCGGATGCGGGTTGCTGTCGAACAAGAGCCGATACTGCTCCTCGCGCTCCTGCAACCTCAGCTCGGCCTGCTTCCGCTCCGTGACGTCCGACCACGACGCCACTACCTCAAGCGGGTTCCCTTCCCCGTCCCGCAGCAGCTTCTGCTCGTCCCGAACCCAGCGGTACGCCCCGTCCTTGCGGCGGAAGCGATACTCGCGGACGACGTGCCCCTCCTGCAGGAGCTTCTGAACCTGGGCCAGGACCGGCTCCCGGTCCTCGGCATGGACCCGATCCACCCACCACTCCGACTTGAGGACCTCGGCAGGAGCGTAACCGAGCAGCTGCTCGATGTTCTCGCTCACCCAGTCGGGGACGAGCGTCTGGCCCGCGACCCGGAGCGAGTACAGAACCGCCGGGCTCGAGCTCACGAGGTGGTGGAGTCGCTCCTTGGTGCTGCGCAAGGCATCCTCGGCCTGCCGGCGGGCGGCCCGCTCGGCCGTCTCCGCCAGCGCCCGCAGGAGAGCGGGGGCGAGTCGGTCCCGCCTCTCCTTGGCCACAAAGTCCGTGGCCCCGGCCTTGAGAGCCTCGACCGCGCGCTCTTCTCCGAGGGTGGCGGTGAAGAATAGGAAGGCCATCTCCGGCCTCCGCGCCTTCGCCTCCCGCAGGGCCTGGAGTCCGTTGAAGGAGGGAAGGCTGTAGTCGGAGACCACGATGTTGTAGCCGCCCCCCTCGAGGGCAGCCACGAAGGCATCTCGGGTCTCCACCCTCACCACCTCCCAGTCCATACCGGCCTCCCGGAGCGCCAACTCCACGAGCTCGGAATCGGTTGGGCTGTCTTCGAGGTGGAGGACCCGGACGCTAGCCCCCATGAGTCATCGCCCCCCTCGTCCAATACTAGCTATTTCCAGCACAAGATGTGGAAATGAGGAGTATCATGTTTCTACACATTCGATGTTAAGTGCATATCGGCGCAACGAATAGCTCGTTGGCGCCCGGGGGGACCAGCTTCATGTTTCATGTGTCGAGCCCAGGGCGGCCCCGCCAGTCTCTCGTTTTTCCAGCCCCGCTCCTCCCTCTCGTCTTTCTGGCCTCCACGACCTCCTTGCTGGCCGACAACCAGCGCGACTTGACCTCCATCAGCCTGGAGGAGCTCGCGCAGACCCGGGTCACCTCGGTGTCCAAGGAGGAAGAACCGCTGTTCCAGACCCCGGCCGCGGTCTACGTCATCACCGCGGAGGACATTCGACGTTCGGGGGCCACGAGCATTCCGGAGGCTCTTCGGCTGGCGCCGGGGGTCGAGGTGGCCCGCATCAACTCCAATCAATGGGCGGTGGGGATCCGCGGCTTCACCAGTCGCCTCTCGCGCTCCGAGCTCGCCCTGATGGACGGGCGCAGCCTCTACACCCCCCTGTTCGCGGGCACGTACTGGGAGGTGCAGGACACGGTCCTGGACGACATCGAGCGGATCGAGGTCGTGCGGGGGCCCGGGGGGACCCTCTGGGGCGCGAACGCGGTGAACGGGATCGTCAACATCATCACGAAGAATTCCCGGGACACCCAGGGCGGGCTCGTCTACGGGGGGGGTGGGAACCAGGAACGGGGCTTCGTCGGCGCGCGCTATGGCGGAACGGTCGGCGACACGGGCAGCTACCGGGTCTACGGCAAATACTTCGACCGCGAGCCTGGATATCACGCCAGCGGCGACGACTTCGACGGGTGGCACATGGCTCAGAGCGGATTCCGCTCCGATTGGAAGCTTCCCTCGAGCGACCGGCTGACCGTCCAGGGAGACATCTATAACGGCCGAGCGGGCGAGCGGACCGCGCTGACCTCCTTTTCGCCCCCCTATCAGCGCACGGTGGACACCCCCGCGGAGCTCTCGGGAGGCAACCTGCTGGCCCGGTGGGATCACTCGCTTCTGGGGTCGAGTCTCGCCGTCACCTCCTATTACGACCGCACGCGTCGATTGGAGCCCACCTTTCACGAGACTCGCGACACCTTCAATATCGACATCCAGGACCAGTTCGGCCTCGCCCGCCAGAAGGTGGTCTGGGGTCTTGGCTATCGGTTCTCCTCCGGCCGGGGGCAGGGGGCCGATACCATAGCTTTCGTCCCCCCGGACCGGACCGATCACATCTTCAGCCTCTTCGTCCAGGACGAGATCGCGCTCGTGAAGGATCGCTTGACGCTCAGCCTGGGGACCAAGCTGGAGCGGAACGAGTACACGGGGTTCGAGCTCCAACCCAGCGGTCGCTTGCTGTGGTCTCCGGGTTCTCGTCAGGCGATCTGGGCCGCCATCACCCGGGCCGTGCGCACGCCCTCCCGGATCGAGCGCGACCTTTCTCTGACCGCGTCCTTCAGCCCCACCCTCCCCGTCTTCGCGCAGATCTCCGGGAATGACTCCTTCACGAGCGAGAGTGTGGTCGCCTACGAGGCCGGGTACCGTGTCCGGCCCACGGATCGGCTGAGCCTGGACCTCGCTCTCTTCTACAACCGCTACTCGGACCTCCTCAGCATCGAGAGCGGCACGCCCATCCCGGCCCCCGGCCGCCAGATCCTTCCCTTCCGCTTCGCGAACATGCTCGGCGGGCATGCCTCCGGATTGGAGCTCTCCTCCCTCGCGCAACTGACCAGGTCCTGGACCATGGCCGCGGAGTACTCCTACCTGAGCATGAGCCTCATGGCCCAGCCCGGCAGCACGGACCTCACCTCCGTCCCCACCGACGAGGCGAGCCCCCGTCACATCGCCCGCATCCGCTCCTCCTGGCGGCTTCCCGCGGGCCTGGACGCGGACGTCAGCCTCCGGTGGGTCGACGCCATCCGCTCCCAGAAGACACCCGCCTATTCGGCCCTGGACGCCCGCCTCGCTTGGCCGGTCGTGGCCAAGCTCGAGCTGGCCGTGGTGGGCCAGAACCTCCTGCGCGACCATCACCTCGAGTTCGGCAGCGGCCCCACCGCGGTTGAGATCCCGCGGTCCATCTATGGCGAGGCCCGGTGGCGGTGGTAAGGCTCCCGGGCTCGGGTACTCTGGCCGTTCTCTTGTTGCTCGCCTCGGCCCAGGCGGTGGACACGCGGGAGGCCCCCCGGGCGAGCGAGTACCAGGTCAAAGCCGCGTTCCTCTACAACTTTGCCAAGTTCGTGCACTGGCCGGACGAGCGCACTCTCGGCCCCGCCTTCACCGTCGCCGTCTTGGGCGAGGACCCCTTCGGCGGGATCCTGGAGAGCACCTTTGCCGGAAAGACCATTCTGGACAGAAACGTGGAGGTCCGCCGGATCAGCGCCCCGGAGGCCGCGGGCAAGTTCCAGATCCTCTTCATCGGCTCGTCCGAGCGGCCCCGCCTGGCGGAGATCCTGAAGGCCCTGGAGGGAACCAGCGTTCTCACCGTGGGCGAGATGGACGGCTTCTCGGACCGGGGCGGGATGATCACCTTCAAGCTGAAGAACGACCTCGTCCGCTTCGACATCAACCTGGACCAAGTCGAGCGCGCGCACCTCAAGATGAGCTCTCAGCTCATCCGCCTGGCCCTGCGTGTCATCTCCAAGGGTGACGGCGTCTGAGATGAACCTCCTGGGCGGGATGAGCATCCGGCGGAAGCTGACCAGCATCGGCATGCTGAGCAGCGTGACGGCGCTGGTGACGGCGAGCATCGCCTTCCTCGCCTACGATCTGCACAGCTTCCGCGAGTCGATGGTGCGCCGCATCCTGAGCGAGGCGCACATCATCAGCTTCAACAGCGTCTCGCCCCTCCTCTTCAACGACACCGAGGCCGCGAGCGCCACCCTGGGCGGCTTGCGGGGAGAACCGGCGGTAGCGGCGGCCCTCATCGTCGCCGAGAAGGGGGGCCGGCCCCTCGCCAGCTATGCCCGCGACGGCGGGTCGGCGGCGACGCTTCTCAACCCTTCTCCCGAGATTCCGGCCGGATACCTCTTCACGGCCGGCGAGCTCCTCGTGTCCGAGCCCATCCGGTTCGAGGGAAAGACCGTGGGCACGCTGCTGATCCGCGCCGACCTGGATGAGCTGGCCGACCGTCAGCGCCGCTACGCGGGCATGGTGATGGTCATCCTGGCCGGGTCCTTCCTCCTCGCCATCGCGATCTCCCGGATCGTCGAGAAGACGATCTCCAGGCCGCTGTTGAACCTGGCCAACACCGCGCGCACCGTTTCCTCCCAGAAGGACTACTCGGTGCGGGCCAAGTCGGAGGGCAACGACGAGATCGGCTCCCTCATCGGCACCTTCAACGAGATGCTGGACCAGATCGAGCGGCAGAACTCCGACCTCCAGGAGGCCCGCGTCGACCTGGAGAGGCGCGTCGAGGCCCGGACCCACGACCTGGCGGCCGCGAACAAGGAGCTGGAGGCGTTCTCGTATTCGGTGTCTCATGACCTCCGGGCTCCCCTGCGGGGGATCGACGGCTTCAGCAAGGCCGTCCTCAGCGGGTACGGGTCCCAGCTCGACGAACAGGGTCGTCACTACCTGGAGCGGGTGCGGGCCGGGACCCAGCGGATGGCCAGGCTGATAGACGACCTGCTCGGGCTGGCCAGGGTCAGCCGTCGGGATCTGGTCCGCCAAGAGGTGAGCCTGAGCGAGATCGCGGGTCGGGTGGCGGCCGAGCTGGCGACGCGGCCGCCGGTACGGGAGGTGCGTGTGCGCGTGGAAGCGGACCTCACCGCGGAGGCGGATCCCCACCTCTTGACCATCGTGCTCGAGAACTTGATGGGCAACGCGTGGAAGTTCACGGCCAAGAGGGAGGATGCCTGCATCGAGGTGGGCAAGCTCAAGGATGGCGCGGGGGCGGCCTTCTATGTGCGCGACAACGGGGCGGGCTTCGACATGGCGTACGCGGACAAGCTCTTCGGTGCGTTCCAGCGGCTTCACAGCGATGCGGATTTCGAGGGCACGGGAATCGGCCTGGCCACCGTGCAGCGGATCGTCAACCGCCACAGTGGACGGATATGGGCCGAAGGGACGGTCGGCGAAGGGGCGACGTTCTACTTCACTCTGGAGCGCAATCCATGAACAACCGGCCCATCCTTCTCGTGGAAGACAACCGCGACGACGTCGAGCTGACGGTGATGGCCCTGACGGAGGCCAAGATCACGAACCCGGTGGTGGTCGCGCGCAACGGCGTGGAGGCTCTCGACTACCTTTTCGGCACGGGGGCCCACGCCGGCCGCGACCCGACGGACCAGCCGGTGGTGGTACTGCTGGACATCAAACTGCCCCTCCTGAACGGTCTCGACGTCCTCAAGCGCATGCGGGAGGACGAGCGGACGCGGCGGACGCCGGTGGTCATGCTGACGAGCTCGACGGAGCAGACCGACATCGCCAACACCTATGAGCTGGGCGCCAACAGCTATGTCCGCAAGCCGGTGGAGTTCGAGGGCTTCGTGACCGCCGCGCGCCAGCTCGGTCTCTACTGGACGGTGCTGAACAATCCGCCGGAGCCCGGGGCCCCGAAGAAGAAGACCTCCTGAGTTCGCCCCCCTAGCGGGACCCCGCGCCCCTCCTCCCCCGCAACCCCGGGAGGCGCTCCCGGGCGCCGTGCCCGGGAAGCAGCGTTTCCTCGCCATTCGTCGCGCGCTCCCTCGCCCCTGGCCCGGCCCCGCCCTCGGGGAGTAGAGTGGCGGCGTTGAAGATAGCCTCCTGGAACGTCAACTCGATCCGGGCCCGGGAGCCGCGGCTCGTCCGCTGGCTGGGGGCCGCTCAGCCGGACGTGGTGTGCTTGCAGGAGCTGAAGGTCGCGGAGGAGGCCTTCCCCTTCGCGGCGCTCCGGGAGGCCGGCTACCACGCGGCCGTCCTTGGCCAGCGGACCTACAACGGGGTGGCCGTGCTCTCCCGCGAGGAGCCCCGCGACGTCGAACGCGGACTGGGCGACGACGACGAGCAGGCCCGCTTGATCTCCGTCCGCGTAGGGGGCCTGCGCGTGGTTTGCGCCTACGCCCCCAACGGGGAGGAGGTGGGTTCGGAGAAGTGGGCCTACAAGCTCGAATGGCTCCGCCGCCTGCGCGAGTATCTGGACCGGCGCTGCCGCCGGGACGAGCTTCTCGTCCTGGGCGGGGACTTCAACGTGGCCCCTGAGGAGAGGGACGTGGTCGATCCCGCGGCCTGGGCGGGCTCCGTCCTTTTCCACTCGGAGGCGCGGGCCGCCCTCGAAGAGGTGCGGCGCTGGGGCCTGGCCGACACTCTGCGTCTCCATCATCCCGAGCCGGGGCTCTACTCGTGGTGGGACTACCGGAGGCTGGCCTTCCCCAGGAATCAGGGTCTGCGCATCGACCTCATCCTGGCCAGCACGCCCCTCGCCGAGCGCTGCCGCGCCGCTTCCATCGACCGCGAGGAGCGCAAGGGCAAGCAGCCCTCGGACCACGCTCCCGTGATCGCGGAATTCTCGGGCTGAGGCCCGTCCGCGGCTCCGATCCCGCCGCTCAGCGCGGGCCCAGGCGCTTCAGGAGCTGGATCTGGCCGGCGTGGTAGAGGTCGTGGGCGGCGATGCCCCGGATCATCCGCGCGCTGCCTCCTCCCCCCGCCGCGAGGTCGGCGCGGGAGAGGCGGGCCACCACCTCTCGGAGCTGCCGATGCTCCTCCACGAGGCGCGCCACGTCCCGTCTCCAGGCCGCGTCGTCCGGGGTGGAGGGGCGGGCGAACCAGTTGCTGCCCGGATAGGCGAAGGAGCCCCGCTTTTGGCCGGTGAGCCGGCGCCGCACCGCATACTTCCAATAGGCGGCGTGGACCACGATCTCCCAGATGCTGTGCCGGGAGGGGCCGGCCCGCCAGGCCGCGCGCTTCGCGCTCAGGCCCCGCACCGAGCCCCGCAGGTTGGGGCCGTGCCAGGCCTTGCGTTCGAAGGCCTCGTCGAGGAGGGCCAGGTACGGCTCCAGGCCGGGGTTCGGGCGGGGCTGGGTCACCTCGGGCTCCTTCTAACCGGTGTGATAAAGTTCACGGGTTAGAAGCTATGTGGATGTCTCTAACCTGTCAAGAGCCTTTAAGGGGTTATACGAAGAATGGCGCTCCGAGGGGGGGCGGGGAACGGCGAGCGGTTTGAGCTCACAGGGGGCCGGCCCTGCCTGGACCTGGTCAACACCCTGGAGGCCCGTCCAACCCCCCGCCCGCGGGAGCTCTTGCGGAGCTACCTCGACCTGCTGGCCTGGGGCGAGCAGGCGGCTCTCCTCAGCCCCGGTCAGGCCCGGCGGCTGCGCGCCCGGGCTGGGCGGCGCGGGGGGGAGGCGGAGGCGGCC
>DATMML010000106.1 GCA_035570235.1 Vicinamibacteria bacterium
CGCCGACGGGCCAGGCGGCCGTCGATCATGCCCTGGATCGTCGAGCGCACCTGTTCCGAGAGACGGTTCACGAGGATGGGATCCTCGGCCGCCTCGGCGCCGTAGGTCCCGGTGGGGACGGGGTCGCCGAAGTCGATCGACCATTTGGTGGGGAGGGGTATCACGCCCAGGGGCCCCAGGGCGGGGAAGGTGGGGGTAATCGGGAAGTAGGGCAGGCCGAAGGGACGCCCCACCCAGTCCGCCTTCGCCAACACGGGATGGATCTCCTCCGCCCCCACCACCGCGCAGGGGATGATGGGGGCGCCCGTGCGCAGGGCCAGGCGCACGAACCCGCCCCGGCCGAAGCGGGCCAGCCGATAGCGGTCCTGGAAGTACTTCCCCACTCCCTTCACCCCCTCCGGGAACACCCCTACCAGCTCTTCCTTGCGCAGGAGGCGCTCGCCGTTCTCCGGGTTGGCGCGTACTTCTCCGCTCTTGGCCAGAAGGGGAGCCAGGAAGGGAAGGAGGGCGAACATGTCGAGGGCCAGCAGCCGGCACTCCCGCTGAGCCGGGTGCTCGTGGCGAAGGGCGAGCTTGATCATCATTCCGTCCCAGGGCAGGACCCCCGAGTGGTTGGCGACGATCAGACCTGGTCCCTGGTCAGGCACGTTTTTGATGCCCACCGTCTCCACCCGCCACCAGAGCGTGTACAAGAACTCGAAGAAGGGGCGGATGGTCTCGGTGAATCTCCGGTCATAGCCGAACTCGTCCACTTCTTCGGAGTGCCAGGCGAAGTAGAGGCCGCGGGAGAGCCGGGCCAGGTTCTCCCAGTTCATCCCGGCCATCCCCGCCTGCAAGAGGCGGCCGAGGGCGGTGGGGAGGCCCTCCGCTCGGTCGCTCCCCGAACCCGGCTCTGCCGCTCGCGGCCGCTCCCGGGCGGGCGGCCTCTTCGGGGCGGCCCCTTCCGCGCCCGCCCCCTTCCGAGCCCGGCGCAGGGGCACCACCGCCGCCGGCTGGCTCATGCCCTCGCCTCCATCCTCTGGTTGGCCGCCTCTGGGTAGCGATAGCCAAGAAACGCGGCGAGCGCGTCCCGACTCGTGTGGCGGGCGGTGAAGCCGAGCAGCCGCTGCGCCTTCTCCCCGTCGGCCACACACAGGAATCGAACATAGTCGAGGAAGCCGCCCGGGGCCTCACCCAAGCCCGCGGACCAGAGCAGATCGGCGGCCGCGTAGGCCACGGGGTGCGGCACCGGCAGCGGCACCTTGTCCGCCAAGTGGAGGGCGGTGAGCAGGCTGATGACGCCGCGCGGAACGATGTTGAGACTCCCGCCCGGGGCTTTGTCCAGAGCCGCCTCCACCGCCTCCACCGCGTCGTCGGGGTGCAGGAGCTGGAGGAGGGGGTCATAGCCGAGAAGGACCGGGACCACGCGCCGACTGAAGATCCGGGTGTAGAAGGTGTGCACACCCGGGCCCAGGAGGGGTGCGAAACGCAATACGGTGACGGTAAGACGGGGATAGCGCCGCGCGAACGAGCGCGCGTGCCCCTCCGCCTCCAGCTTGTCGCGGATCCAGCCCAGGCCGGGGTTGGGTGGGGGGGTACGCTCTTCGGTCAGGTAATTGGGGTTCTGTCCCTGGGCCCCGTAGACCGCGGTAAAGGAGCGCACGATCAAATGGCGCACGCCCGCCGCCGCCGCCGCCGCCGCCAGGTGAAGGGTCCCGATCGACTCGAGCTCGTGGGCGTGGGGGGGGTCCCGCCGGGGATTCGTGAAGAACGCGGTGTGGACGACCGAGTCCACCTCCTCTTCTTGGAACGCCTCCAGCAGCCGCTGATCGGCGGCGGGCAGGGTGATGTCCACCATGTGGTACCGCACCCCGGGCACGCTGGCGGGGGGGGCGGCGACGTCCACCGCCAGCACGGAGTCGGGGTCGCGAGCGGCCACCAACCTCCGCAAGACGCGGCTGCCGAGGAAGGAGGAGGTCCCGGTGAGGGCGATCCGGCCCACGCCTATTCCGTCCGGCCGGTACCGCGGGTCTTGCCGCGGCGGCGCCGCCGCGCCGCCGCGGGCTTCGCCTTGGCCTTCAAAGCGACCACCTCCCGCTCGAGGGCCTCGATCCGGGCCAGGGCCTTTCTGAGCTCGCCCCGGGTGGGGACATTCATCGTCTTCAAGGCGTGTCCCACCGCCTCCTCCAGCTTCTGCTTTCCGCGGAGGGCCCCTTCCACCGCCTTCATGAACTGCGGGTTCGCCATCAGCTCGCCCGAGATCTGGCCGAACACCTCTTCCCCGCGGGCCTTGAGGCGCTCCAGCAGGCTCATCTCCTGGGTCACGGCGTCCTCCTTTCGGCGCGCTCCCTCGAGAGTATACCGAGCCCCCCTTAGCCCCGCCTATCCTCTTCGCGGCCGGGGCGGGCCCCTATTGCTCTTGGCTCCCGGAGCCGCTACGCCTCATCGGGGGCGGAATGTCTTGAGGTCGATCTCGCCCCCGAGCAGGCGCTGGAACTCCCCCGCGGACAGGGAAGCCACCTCCCGCCCGCTGCTGAACTCGATGGCCTCCAGGGCCTTCTGCCAGAGTTGTTCCCGCCGCGCGATTTCGTCCCCGTCGCGCACCTTCCCAAACTCCTGCACGTACCGGTTGTGCCGGCAGAGCATGCGGAAGGCTTGGAGGGTATCCGGACGGCGTATGGGCAGGCCGAGGATCCGCACGTCATTTCCAACGTCATGGATGGGCTGCCCCCACTCCCCGTAGACTCCGAAGATGGCTCCCAGTTTCTCCAGGGCATGCGCGAGCTTGGGCTCGTTGAGGCTCTGCAGGATCGCCTTCACCACGGGCATGGTGACATTCCGGGCCAGAGTGGGATCGGCCAGACGGACGTTGACCCCCAGCTCCTCCCGCGTCACCCGCACCACGTCCTCGGATCGGATCCGGTTGTCGGTGGCCAAGTGGATTCGGGCCCCGATCGCCTCCGGGGCGTGGAGGGCGGCCAGGATCCCGGCCGCCACCCGGTCCACGGGAACCAGGTTCAGCTCCGCGGAGCGATCGGCGGGGAACGACAGGGCCACCATCGCCACCAGCCGGGCCCGCAGACGGTCGGACCACTCCCCGCCCAGCGCCTCCATGGCCTCCTTGGCCCGCCCGAAAGCATTGATGGGCGCATTCACGACCTTGGTGTCGCCCCGGTTGTTTCCGGTACGCGAGTGGCCGATCACGATGGAGGGGAGGAGCTGGGTGACCCGCAGCCCCTGCTCGGTCAGGGAGCGATCGGTGTCGATCGAGGCCATGGCCTTGGTCAGCTCGTAGAAGTTGTTGTAGAAGTGCCGGGGGAAGACGAGGCCGCTCTCCTGGGCGATGGAGCGCTTCTTGCGGCCGTGGATATAGGAGGTCTCGATCGCGATGTGGCTGACAAACTTCGATCCCGGCGCCCGTTGCAGGCCCAGGGAGAAGGCCAGCGCGTTACGGCAGCCGAGCACGTTCGCGCGGTAGGAGTTCTCGTAGGTGTCGTCGAAGGAGACGCTGGCCGCACAGTGGATAACGTGGGTGAGCCGGGTCCTTAGCCGGGTCAGCTCCGTAGGGGCCAGGCCGAAGTTTGGCTTCTCGATGTCCCCGTTCACAAACCGGAACTTCTTCGCCGCCCCCCCCGTGATGTGCAGACGCTTGAGGAGCAGGGCCCCCCGCTGCGCGGGAGAGAGGGTCCGGACGACCTCCTTGGTTTTGGGATCGCGCACCCTCTCTGGACGCACCACCGCCACCACCTCTCCGATCCGCCGGTCTTGGGCCGCCTGGGCCAGGACCTCCTTGCCCACGAAACCAGTGGCCCCCGTGAGCAGGACGTGCAGGCCGGGCTTCGGGCCCCGGGTCTTGAGCCGGGCCCGCGCCTCCCGCTGGAGGTGCTCGACCCGCGCCTTCACTTCCTTTTCAGTGAGATGGCTGGTCTCCCGGAACTGGAAAACGACATCGCGCGCGGTCACGCCCAGGACCTTCTTGGCCTGGCGCTCTCGCTCGCGGCTTCCCGTGACCACGCCCACGCCGGCCGCCATCAGGGCGCCCAGCCGATTGACGGCCCGCAGGGTCTCCCGCACGGCCGTCTCCTTCCCCGTCAGCCCGATGAACCGGCTGGCCGCGAACTGGGCGGCCAGCTCCACCGGGTGCTTGTCGCGGTGGGCGTGGACGAGCAGCTCGTCGGGCTCGATGGGGCCCGGGATCTCCTCCCCCGTGGCCCGACTGATCCGAGCGATGTAGCGCGACGGTGAGCTCTCGGGCGCCGAGGCCCCGGGGGGGGCGGCCGCCCGCGGGGCCGACTTCGATGGCGGTTCGCCACGGCGGGCCTTCACGGCGGGATGGCTCCTCTTCGGGGACGTCCCTTTTTTCGCTCTCCGACTGCCGTATCCTGGTGAGGTGGATGGGACGGAGCCAGACTACTCCATCGTCATACCCGCCTACAACGAGGAAGCCCTTCTTCCCGGCACCCTGGAGCGGCTGCGGGCGGCGATGGCGGAGGCGCCCTTTCGGGGCGAGGTCGTGGTGTGCGACAACAACTCGAGCGATCGCACCGGGGAAGCGGCGCGGGCGGCGGGAGCCCGGGTCGTGTTCGAGCCGGTCAACCAGATCTCGCGGGCGCGAAACGCGGGAGCCCGGGTGGCCCGCGGGCGTTTCCTGGTCTTCGTCGACGCGGATACGAACGTCCCCCCCGGCCTTTTGCGCGAGGCCCTGGGCGCTCTGGGGGGACGCGCCTGCGGCGGAGGGGCCACCCTGATGATGGAGGGGCTCTCCCACCCCCTGGCCCTGCGCATGGTGGCGGGCTGGAACGCGCTCTCCCGGCGGCTCAGGTTGGCCGCGGGCTCCTTCCTTTTCGTCCGGCGCGAGGCCTTTCGGGCGGTCGGCGGTTTCTCGGAGAGAGTCTACGCCTCCGAAGAGATCTGGCTCTCACGGGCCCTCAGGCGGTGGGGCCGCGCGCAGGGACTGGACTTTGTGATCCTGGACGGCCACTCCCTGGTGACCAGCGGGCGCAAGGGCCGCTGGTACTCCCCGACCCTGATCTTCGTCACCGTCTTGCTCATGCTGCTCTGCCCATTCCTCCTGCGATTCCGTGCCTTTTGCTGGGTCTGGTACCACCGTCCCCCCGCGGGAGGGGCGTCCTGAGGCTTACCGGAAGTCCCGCGAGGGCACGGGCGGAGTGCCCAGGCCTGCGGGACGCGCGCTGAGGGCGCGGAGCGAGCCCCCGTCCCGCACCTGCAGGATCCCCTCGATTTCCAGAACGTCTGCGCCCACGAGCACGGCCTGTTGCTGGTGGAAGAGGTCCGGACGTACGGTCACGTTGATGAGCCCCGTCTCGTCCTCCAGGGTCAGGAACAGGAAGCCCTTGGCCGTGCCCGGCCGCTGGCGGCAGATGACGGCCCCCGCCACCTTCACTCGCGTCCCGTCGGGCAACCCCGCCAGGTCGGCCGCCCGCCGGACGCCGCCCGCGGCCAGCTCTCGTCGGTAAAGGGCCATGGGATGGGGGCCGATGGTGAGGCCGGTGCCGAGCAAGTCGCTCCCCAGCCGCTCGCGCAGGCTCATCTCCGGCACCGGCGACGGCTCCCCGGACTCGTCTTTTCCCGGGGCGCCGAAGAGCGGCCCCCGCGGACGTGCCGCCCGCTCCACTTGCCAGAGCGCACTCCGCCGGGTCAGGCCGAAAGCGTTGAGCGCCCCCACCTCGGCCAGGTTGCGCAACTCGTCCTTGCGGAGGCGGGCACGGTCTACGAAGTCCTGGAGCGATGTGAATGGCGCCCGGATCCGCGCGGCCACGATCCGCTCCCCCCCTTCCGCACGCAGGCCGGCCACGTAGCGCAGCCCCAGCCGCAACGCTCCCTCCTCCAGGGTGCAGGACCAGCCGCTGCTCGTCACGTCCACGGGCCGGAAGCGGACGCCGTGGCGCTGCGCATCCTTCACGAGGGTGAAGGGGTGGTAGAAGCCCATGGGTTGGTTGTTGAGGAGGGCGCAGGTGAAGGCCGCGCAATGGTGGGCCTTCAGGTACGCGCTCGCGTAGGCGATGAGCGCAAAGGAGGCGGCGTGGGACTCCGGGAAGCCGTAGAGGGCGAAGGACGTGATGGAGCGGACGATGACGTCTGCCGTCTCCCCCCCGATCCCCCGCTGCTGCATCCCCTCGCGGAGTCTTCTCTCGATCGCGACCATTTTCTTCTGCGAGCGCTTGAACCCCATGGCCCGCCGCAGTTCCTCCGCTTCCCCCCCCGTGAAGCCGGCCACGGTCATGGCCATGCGCAGGAGCTGCTCCTGGAAGAGGGGCACCCCCAGGGTCCGGCCCAGGATGGGCTCCAGCGACGGGTGGGGGTAGGTCACCGGCTTCCGCCCGTTCCGGCGGTCCAAATAGGGGTGGACCATTTTCCCCACAATCGGTCCGGGGCGGATGATGGCCACTTCCACCACCAGGTCGTAGAAGCGCTCCGGCTTCATCCGTGGGAGGGTGGCCATTTGGGCCCGGCTCTCCACCTGGAAGAGGCCTACGGTGTCGGCCTTCTGGAGCATGGCATAGACCTTGGGATCGTCGGGAGGCAGGTGCGCGAGGTCCACCTCCACGCCGGTCTCCCGCAGGAGCGCGAGCGAGTCCTGGAGGGCGGACATCATCCCCAGGCCGAGCAGGTCCACCTTGACGATCCCGAGGTCGGCGCAATCCTCCTTGTCCCACTGGATCACCACCCGGCCGGGCATGGTGGCGGGTTCGAGGGGAACGACAGCATCTAGCCTCCCCTGGGCGATGACCATCCCCCCCGAGTGCTGGCCAAGGTGGCGCGGCAGGTCCTGGATCTCCTGGAAGAGGCGGGCGAAGAGTCGCACCCGCCGGTCGTCCGCGTCGAAGCCCGCCTGCCCCAGGCGTCTCTCCAGAGTGTCGCCGGGGTCCACGTACTCGAAGCGACGCATGTAGCGCGAGAGCCGGTCGATCTCGGGGGGAGGGATCCCCAGCACCTTGCCGACCTCCCGGGAGGCGCTACGGTCACGGTAAGTGATCACGTTCGCGGTCATGGCCGCACCCCGCGCACCGTAACGCTCGTAGACGTGCTGGATGACGCGCTCGCGGCGATCACCGCTCGGCAGGTCGAGATCGATGTCCGGCCACTCCCCGCGCTCCTCGGAAAGAAAGCGTTCGAAAAGCAAATTCATGCCGACGGCATCCACCGCGGTGATGCCCAGGGCGTAACACACCGCGCTGTTCGCCGCGGAGCCGCGCCCCTGCACCAGAATGCCGCGTTCATTACAGAAACGAACGATGTCCCACACGATCAGAAAATACCCTTCCAGATGGAGTTTTTCGATCAGGGCCAGCTCGCGTTCGATCTGCCGCGCGGCTTTTTTATTTTCCGGGCCATAGCGCCGGAGCATGCCCTCCAGCGTGCGTTCCCGCAGAAAATGCGCTTGCGACTTTCCATCGGGAACCGGATAGTCGGGGAATTTGTAACCCAGGGCGCTTAAATCGAATTTCAATCGCGATGAAAGAGTCTGGGTGTTGGCGATCGCTTCCGGGACATCGGCAAACAACCGCGCCATTTCGTCCGACGATTTCAGGTGGCGTTCCGAATTGCGGGTGAGCAGGCGTCCGGCGGTAGCCAGCGTGCGATGGTTGCAGATGCAGGTGAAGACATCCAGAACTTC
>DATMML010000107.1 GCA_035570235.1 Vicinamibacteria bacterium
CGGCTCCCGGCAGGGTCCAGAGGAGCAGGAACGGCGATCGCCGCGGCCAGCGCGCGGCAAGACCGAGGAAGAGCACGGCTGCGAGCGCGGTTGCCTGCGGATCGGCCGCCGCCGCCAAGCCCAGCGGCAAACCCGCGCGCCCCGCCCAGGCCGGAGTGCCCTCGGCCTTGAGGAGGCAGAGCACCACGAGGGAGACGAAGAAGACCGCCGCCGGCTGGGGGTAGAGGGCCTGGCTCGTGGCCCAGACCGTGGTGCCGAGAGCGAAAACGAGAGCGGTCGTCCGCCCGTCCTCCTCGGGGTGGCGCCGGCCCACGGCGAGAAACAGCGTGGCCGCGGCCAGTGCCGAGAGGAGGGAGGCGACGATCTTGCCGGCGAGGGCGGCCCCTGTTCCGTCCAGGACAAAGAGGCCGCGGAGCAGAAGGAAGACGGGAGCGGTCAGGATCAAGAGGAGGGGGGAGGGAAGCGCCCCGGCCCCGATAGGGCGGCCGTTCGAAAGGAGCAGGATCAGGATGAGGGCGCCCAGCGCGGCGGCAGAGCCGAGCGAGGGGCCGATGGCCACGGGGGAAACCCACTCCGGAGACTCCTCGGGGGTGCGGCCGGCCATCAGGGGCTCCCCGGCGGATCCGGCACCGGCCGCTTGCGCTTCTGGTAGCGGTCGACCGCCTGGGTGTGTTCGGCCAGGGTGCGGCTGAACTGATGGGTGCCGTCGTTCCGGCTCACGAAATAGAGGTCTGGGACCTCAGTTGGATCGAGGACCGCGCGCAGCGACTCGCGGCCGGGGGAAGCGATCGGCCCCGGCGGGAGGCCGGGAATGCGATAAGTGTTGTAGGGAGAGTCAATGCTGAGGTCTACCTTATGGATCTTCCCGTCCCAGGCCCCCGCCAGGCGCAGGGCGTAGATGACGGTGGGGTCGGTCTGGAGCGGCATCTTCTTCCGCAGGCGATTCAGGAAAACGGCGGCAATGCGCGGGCGCTCCTCGCCCTGGGCCGTCTCGAGCTCCACGAGCGAGGCCAAGGTGACGACCTGGCGCAGGCTCAGGCCCCGGGTCAGGAGCCGGGGCAGCTCCGGCTCCATCATCGCGCGGAAGCGCTGGACCATGCGCGTGACCAGGGCCGCGGGCGCACCCGGGCTCAAGGCGACGTCGTAGGTGTCGGGGAAGAGGTAGCCCTCGAGATCGGAGGCGAGGGGGTCGAGGTCGTGTATGGGCGCGGGGTCCCGGGCCGCTTTCAGGAAGGCGGGCGCGTCGATCCCGTGGGTGGTCACGATCTCCGCGACCTCGGTCAGGCTCTTGCCCTCGGGTACGGTCACATCATGACGCACCACCTCGCCCCGGGCCATCATGTCCACGATCTGTTCCAGGGAGAGGGGCCCCTCGAACGAGTACTCGCCGGCCTTGAGGACCGTCTCCACCCCCCGGCTCACGACCAGGATGCGGAAGATCAGCGGGTAGCGCACGAGGCCGAGGGCGTGGAGCTGCCGACCGATGGCCTCGGCGCTCGAGCCGGGGGGCACGACGAGAGAGACGGGAGGCTCCCCTACCCCATTCAGGGGGTAGCGGGTCTCGTAGACCCAGGCCAGGCGCAGGGATAGGGCCAGGATCGCGAGCAGGAGCAGGACGCGCGCGACCCGGAGGAGGTCAGGCGCTGGAGTTGCGGGCCTCGGCATCGACGAGCTTGCGGTAGTCGAGGTAGCTCTGAAGGATCAAGACGGCCGCCACTTGGTCCACTGCCTCCCGTCGGTCGCGGCGGGAGGCCCCCGCTTCCCGAAGGGCCTGAGTGGCCATGGCTGTAGTGAAGCGCTCGTCCCAGGGAACGACCGGCACGGGCAGCGCGCCGCGGAGATCGTCCATGAAGGCCAGTACCTTACGGGCTTGGGGCCCCTCAGAGCCGTCGAGGCTCCTGGGCAACCCCACCACGACCTCCCCCGCGTCGTGGCCGCGCACGAGGGCGGCCACCGCCTTAACGTCCTTGCGCGGGCCCACCCGCCGGAGGGTCGGAAGGCCCGTGGCGAGGGTGGCCGTCTCGTCGGAGGCCGCCACCCCGATGCGGACGTCGCCCACGTCCAAGCCCAGGTAACGCATGTCGTCTCATGAGTATATCGCTTTGTTGACACCCCCCCAGGGGTCTGCCATGCTCGCATTCGATTTCGTAACCGACAGAAAAAGATGGTCGAGCCGCTGAAGTACCGGATCCTTCACGAGTTGGGCGCGGGAGGGATGGGCAGGGTCTGCAAAGGCATGCTCATCGGCCAGGCCGGCTTTCAGCGCCCCATCGTCATCAAGCAGCTCAAGAACCCCGACCCCGCCCACCTGCGCCTCTTCGTCGATGAGGCTCGCCGCTATGCGCTCCTCGACCACGAAAACATCGGCCGCATCTTCGATTTCGAGCAGGTGGGGGGCGAGCTCTGCATCATCCTGGAGTACATCGACGGCTGGACGATCGTGGACTACCTGGAGCGCCACGCCGAGCTCGGCCGCCTCCCCGATGTCGATCTCTCCGTCTTCATCGTCAGCCGCGTCTGCCGGGCCCTGGAGTACGTGTTCCAGAAGGCGGCCATCGTCCACCGCGACATCAGCCCCAGCAACATCATGATGACCAGCGAGGGGACGGTGAAGCTGATCGATTTCGGCATCGCCACCCGCAGCGGCACCCGGGACAGCAGCCTGACCGGCAAGCCCTCCTACATGGCGCCGGAGATGGTGCTCGAGCTCCGGGCCGACAATAGGAGCGATCTCTTCAGCCTGGGCACGGTGCTCTTTGAGATGCTGACGGGGGAGAAGCTCTTCCGGGGCGGGACCACGGGGGAGGTGCTGGAGCAGGTGGTGTCCGGCCCCATCCCCTCCCCCCGCTCCCGGAACCCCGCCATCCCCGACGGCGTGCTCGCCATCCTGCGGCAGGCCCTGCAGCGCGACCCCGCCCACCGCTACACCTCTGCGGGGGAGATGGGCGAGGCCTGCGAGCACTTTCTCTACGACAAGGGCTACGGCCCCACCAACCTGACCCTCAAGCACTACGTGAACGTGCTCTTCCCCGGCTCTTTCGTGGTGGAGACCGATCCCGCGGGGCGCTTTCCGCCCGTGGAGGCCACCCTCATCCCCATCGGCGACGTTCGTTCCTCCCGGCGGCGGAAGGCCGCAGACGGGGCCACGCGCGTCTCCGCGATCTCCTCCGCTTACACGCGCGTGGTCAAGCAGCCGCCCCCGCCCCCCGGTCCCGAGACGCTGGAAGCCCCTGCCGCCGAGGCCCCCGAGAAGACACGGAGCCGCCGCCGCAAGGCCCCTCCGGGGCCTGAGAGCGAGGGCGGGTAGCGCCGGAACCCGCCTACCCTTCGGGCCCTTTAGGGCGTGCTCCCCGCCGCGCTCTCCAGAGAGTCACCAGAGCAGGATCGAGACCACGATTGAGGCTGCTGACACCAGCAGACAGACGAGGGCCAGGGTCGTGTGGTCGCCCCTCTCGGGGAGGAGGGGGTCGAGCCAGCGCGCGGTCAGGTACCCGCCGGCCAGGCCCCCGAGGTGGGCCCAGTTGTCGATGCCGGGCATGAGGAAGCCGAAGGCGAGTCCGGTCAAAGCCCAGCTTTTCGCCTGCTGGCTGATGAGCGCGCTCCCCCCCCGCCGGCCGTAATAGAGCAAGGCCCCGATCAGGCCAAAGATGGACGCCGAGGCGCCGATGGTGAGACCGGCCCCGCGCAGGAACCGGGGCATGAAGAAGAGGTAGCGGCCGGCCAGGCTGCTGGCCAGGAAGCCGGTGGCGCCGGAAGCGGTGTAGATGATGACCGTGCGGGCGGGGCCGTAGAGATGGGCGATGGCGGGGGCCAGGTCGCGCACCCACATCATGTTGAAGCCGATGTGGAGGATCCCGCCGTGCAGCCAGCCCGCGGAAAGGACCGTCCACCAGCGCCCGCGGCGGAACACCGGGATGGCCCCGCTGGCTCCGAACCGGAGGAGGCTCTCCGCGCTCGGCGACACGAGGGCGAGCAGGCCCTGCATGCGGATCCCCTCCGGGTCCGCGGCCAGGGTGGCGATGTAGAGCGCCCCGCAGCCCCAGAGCACCATGGGAACGAAGCCCAGGTCCGTGCCGAGCCTTCTCAAGAGGGTGGTGAAGCCCCAGAGACCGGGATTCCGTCGGCCGCAGATGAGGCACTGTTCGTCCTTGACCCCCACCAGCGAGCCGCAGGACGGGCAGAGCACCGATCCGCTCGTTTGCCGCATCGCCCAATCTTATCTTGAGGCGGTCCCGCTTTTACCGGTACCTGCGAGCGCTCGGCTACAATCGCATCGTCGTCCTTTCATCCGTCCGAAAGAGGTGCCCTTGCCATCGCTCCCCATCCTTCGCCGTTCCGCCGTCATGATCGCGGGCCTCGCTCTGGCCTTCGCCGGCGCTTCCTGCTCGTCCCGTCCCCCCGGCGTCAAGCCGCCCCGCCGGACCAAGCAACGGGTGTTCGTGGTCGGCTTCGACGGCATGGACCCGACGCTGGCCCGGAAGTACATGGACGAGGGCAAGCTTCCGAACCTCAAGCGACTGGCGGAGAGCGGCACCTTCTCGACCCTGGGCTCAACCCAGCCCTCGGAATCCCCGACCGCCTGGTCCAGCTTCGCCACCGGCGTGAACCCCGGCAAGCACAACATCTACGACTTCCTGATCCGGGACTTCCAGACCTACCTGCCCGACTTCAACATGATCCGGAGGGAGCCCCCGCAGTTCCTGTGGGGGCTCATTCCCACCAGGAGACCGCGGGTCGTCTCGACCCGCGGGGGGACGTCGTTCTGGGTGCACGCCGCCAACGACGGGGTTCGGAGCGTGGTCCTGACCGTGCCCGTTACGTTCCCCCCCGAGGAGGTGCCCGGGGGCGACCTCCTGGGCGGCTTGCCCCTCCCCGATCTCAGGGGGACGCTCGGCACCTTCTACTACTGGGCCACGGACCTGTCGTCCTTCGAGGAGGGAAACACCGAGTTCGGGGGGTTCCTGAGGCGGCTGTTCTTTGACGGGGGCCGCGCCAAGACCATGCTCAAGGGACCCGAGAATCCGGTTCTGAAGCAGGAGGAGGCGGCCCTCAAGGAGAAGCGCAAGGCGGGCGGGCTCAGCGACAAGGAGACCGCGCGCCTGGAGGAGCTCGGCACGAGCAAGGACATCAACCTTCCCGTCGCGGTGCGGTGGGCGGAGGGCTCGGGGGAGGTGGAGATCGAGGTCCAGGGCCACTCCTTAAAGCTCAAGGCCGGGGAGTGGAGCCCCTGGGTGCCCCTCACGTTCAAGATCAACCTGCTTCTGAGCGTCCACGGCATGACCCAGTTCCACGTCATCCGGGCCGACCGGGAGCTGCAGCTCTACGCCTCCCCCGTGAACATGGACCCCCGCAACCCCCCCCTCCCCATCTCGAAGCCCGATGGATTCTCGGCCGCGCTCGCTCAGAAGATCGGCCTCTACCGCACCCTGGGCTGGGCGGAGTCGGCGGACAAGCCGCTCAATGAGGGGCGGTTGAACGAGGCCGAGTTCCTCTACGACTCCGACCGCGCCATGGACGACCGGGAGAAGATCATCCTGGAGAGCCTGAAGCAGGACGACTGGGACCTCTTCGTGGCCGCCATAGAGACGACCGATCGCATCTCCCACATGATGTGGAGGCTCATCGACCCCAAGCACCCGATGTACGACAAGGACCTCGCGGCCCGCTACGGAGACTCGATCGAGAAGATCTACCGCCGGGCGGACGACCTGGTGGGGCGCCTGCTGGCCCGGGTTCCAAAGGACGTGGTCTTCATGGTCATGTCCGATCACGGCTTTCATTCCTTTAGGCGCGAGGTCAACCTGAACACCTGGCTGGTGCAGAACGGCTACATGCACTTCCAGGGGCAGAGCCAGGAGAAAAAGCTCCAGGACCTCTTCGGACGCGGGCGGTTCTGGGAGGGTGTGGATTGGACGCAGACGCGGGCCTACGCGGTGGGCCTGGGCCAGATCTACTTCAACCTCCGGGGTCGCGAATCCCAGGGGATCGTTTCCGCGGGGAGAGAGTACTCGGCCCTCCAGGAGGAGATACGGTCGAAGCTCGTGACCCTCAAGGACCCCGAGGGCGGGGAGCCGGTCTTCCGGGATATCTACCGCCGCGACGACATCTACAAGGGGGAGTACCTGCAGAACGCCCCCGATCTGCAGGCCGGCTTCAACGATGGTTATCGGGTGGGCTGGCAGGACACCCTGGGCACCATCCGCCGGGAGGTGGTGGACAACAACAACAAGAAGTGGAGCGGCGACCACTGCGCCACCGCCACCGAGATCAGCGGCGGGGTCTTCTTCTGCAGCCGGAAGATCCCCACCGCGGGGCCGAACATCATGGACTTGGCACCCACCATCTTGAAGCTGCTCGACGTCCCCCTCCCGCCCGACCTGGACGGGAAGCCCTTGATGTGAGGCGCCTCCTTCTCCTCGCCCTCCTCGCCCTGCCGGTGACGGTCCGGGGGGGACCCCTCGCGGCGGAGACCGTGCCCGGCGGCGACGAGCGCCTCAAGAAGATTCAGGAGAGGCGCGAGCTCCTGCAGCGGGAGCTCACCCGCCTGCGCGGGCAGGAGCGGAGCCTCCTGGGAGAGGTGGACGCGCTCGAAGTGGAGGTGCGTCTCAAGGGGGAGGACCTGCGCGAGGTCCAGATCGGCCTCCTGCGCACTCGGGCCCAGATGGACGCCACTTTGAAGCGGGTCCGCGAGCTCGAGCGCACCCTCGCCGAGACGAGGCCGCTCCTGGCCGCCCATGCCCGCGCGCTGTACAAGCTGGGGGAGCTCTCCTACCTCCGGCTCCTCCTCTCCGTGGATCGGCCCTCGGACATCTTCCGCGGCTATCGCTTCGTGACCGCCCTCGCCCGCCGCGACAACCAGCGCATCGCCGGCTTCCGGGCCGACCTCAAGGCCCTCACCGTCCAGCGGGCGGAGCTGGAGCGGAGGACCCAGGAATCCCTGATCCTGAAGGCGCAGCTGGAGACGGCCCGCCGCAGCGTGGACGTTCAGCGCCAGCGCAAGACCGAGCTTCTGGCCTCGATCGTCGAGAAAAAGGAGACCCACGCCGCCTACGTCCTGGAGCTGGAGGACGCGGAGAGCAAGCTGCGCCAGCTCCTCCAGGGCCTCGGCAACGGCGAGGTGAGCGTGCCCGTCTCCGCCTTCCGGGGTGCTCTGCCCTGGCCGCTGACCGGCCACGTGCGCGTCCCCTTCGGCCGCCGCAAGCACCCCCGCTTCGAGACCTACACCGTTTCCAACGGCGTCGAGATCGACGCCGCCGCCGACAGCGCGGTGACGGCGGTCTACGAAGGGACGGTGGTGTTCGCCGACCGCTTCAAGGGCTACGGGCTCATGGTGGTCCTGGACCACGGGGGCAAGCACCACTCTCTCTATGCCCACCTCGCGGAGACCGGGGTGCACCTTGGGCAGAAGGTGGCGGCCGGCGAGACCCTGGGGACGGTGGGGGCGGCGAGCCTCCTGGGAACGGGGCTCTACTTCGAGATGCGCTTCCAGGGCCGGCCCGAGGACCCGTTGGAGTGGCTGAAGCGCAACTAGAGTAACCCGTAAAACAGTGGCAGAGATTTTGCGGCCTAAGTGCCAGAAAACCGCCTCGCTACGGTTATTTGACGGTTTGGGTGCAGCGCGACACACGGTCTCAGCAATTTTCCGGGACTTTTAATAACTGCACTGTCACAGCTAGGTGTACAGGTCGGCTAAGCAGGACCCCGCGGACAGCCTAGCAGGGTTTTACTTGCAGCCAACGAAGCAAAATTTGCTGGAGCCAAGAACCGCTATGATGGCGACATCGACGCCAAGACCGATGAGGGCGCCGATGGTCTTGGCATGCCCGTGATGTGGAACCGCGATCTGACTGACGCGCTCAACGGGAATGCGAGCGTCACGCACGGCCATCCGGCTGCGCAAAGGCAGGGCCCCCTGCCCCCTCAGGGCCTGGAGCTGAGCCCCACTTAGCGGCTCACGGCCCGCGAAGGATACGGCGGAAACCTTTTCGAACGGGACGTCGAGCGGCGGGGAGTTGCCCTCAGGACGGAAGCCGATGGACGCAAACTCGAATCCGTCGAATCGGCCCACTGTGGTCTTTCCCTTGGGACTGCTCACGGTGATCGTCTCACCGAGGGAGGGGAGCACGACGCCCTCCGTCTGTTTCTGCCGCTCCTCGTATCTCTGAGCGTACTCGTTCCCGTCGAAGCTGAGGCCGTTGAAGCTGCCCTCCACCTCGCTGCCATCTCGAAGAGAGACCTTGACCCACGTCCCTTTCTCGATCCGCCGGATCTGCCACGCCTCCATGGTGTTCGGGGTCTTGTGGGAGTTGTCGATGGCGGCGCCAATGCCAAAGCCGATGGCCGTGCAGCCGGAGGTGGCGACGGCGGCTGTGAATACGGCAGGGAGGACAAAAGTCGGAACAGCGATCATCGCGCTGAGACAAGCCACCAACGTCTTCTTCATCAGCGCCTCCTGCCTCTCAAGTATTACGCGGACGCAAAGAACTATAGCAGTGTCCCCGTCACGATTGACTCCCAATCGTCGGGCACCGAGTGCGTGAACTACAGCGAGGGGCTCGGTTGTGGGAACTTTAAAGATGGGCCCGCCCTACAGTCCACGATCGTCCAGCAGAACTCTGTCGTGACGATTGTTGTGATCCGCGGCGGGAAGTGCGGACAGACCCCGCTAAGGGGTTTTGTGAATGGAGGGGACTTCTCACAATTCAAACGTCTTGTGGCTCATTTATGTTGCAGACAGCTAACACCAGCAAGCTCGTTTTCGAATGAAGAGTTTCGGCTGGCCTCCTGCGACAACTAATTTAACCCGCATTCCCGCCCCCCCCCGCCGCCCCCGCCGGCCGTCTCGGGTATACTGCTCTCATGAGTCCTCGCAGCCGCCTCCTCATCGCCGTCCTCTCCACCGGTCTCATCGGCTACGTGGCCGTGGGCTCCCTGCTCGGCCGCGTCCTGGGGGACACAAGCTACGGCCAGCTCGCCGTATTCAACGAGGTCGTGCGTCTCGTCCTCGAGGCCTATGTGGAGCCGGTCAACCTGGACCGGGCCATGGCCGGGGCCCGCCTCGGCCTGGGCGATGCCTTGGACGGCGACAGCGGCTATCTGGACCCCGAGGAGTTCCGCCTCTACCAGCAGCCGGCCAAGGAGACGGACGCCGAGATTGGCGCCGTGCTCACGCGCCGATTCGCGTTCCTCATGGTGGTCGCGGCCCGGCCGGGCTCCCCCGCCGAGCGCGCGGGCATCAAGAGCGGGGACATCATCCGGACGATCGACGGGAAGCACTCCCGGCCCCTGGCCGTGCCCACCGGCCAGCGGCTCCTGCGCGGCGCCCCCGGCTCCGTGGTCAAGCTCGGCATCCTGCGCGCGGGCAGCGATCCCCTCGAGGTCTCGGTGGTCCGGGAACGGCTGACCCCCGCCGCCCCCCACGGGAAAATGCTGGAGGACGGCACGGGCTACTTGAAGGTCGCGGAGTTCCCGGCCCGGGTGGCGGACGACGTGCGCAACGAGGTAGAAGCCCTGAAGCGCGGGGGCGCCAAGAGCCTGGTCCTGGACCTTCGCGACTCGGCCTACGGCCCGCCCGCGGAAGGGGTGAAGGTGGCCGAGGTCTTCGTCAAGGGCGGGGTGGTGGCCAAGCTCTCGGGCACCAAGGTGGCCGAGCAGGTCTTCACCGCCGACCCCGCGCGTTCGGCCTGGGACCGGCCCATGGCGGTCCTCGTGGACACGGGCACGGCGGGGGCGGCCGAGATCGTGGCCGCGGCCCTGCTCGATTCCGGCCGAGCCCCCGTGGTGGGCGAGCGGACGTTCGGCCGTGCCGGCGTCCAGAAGGCCGTGCCCCTGCCCGAGGGGGGATTGGTCCTGACCGTAGCCCGGTACTCCTCACCCAAGGGCACGGCGATCCACGGCAAGGGAGTCGAGCCCAGCGTGCCCGTGGCCTCGACCGAGGAGGGGCAGGAGCCGGGGACGAGCCACGACCCCATCCTCGAGAAGGCCCTTCAGCTCCTCGCGCAGCCGGCCAAGAAAGCGGCCTGAGCGGCGCTCCTAGGGGGCGCTCAGCGGACGGCGGACTTCAGCTCCTTGCCCGCCGTGAACTTGGGCACCCGTCGCGCCGAAATCTTGATGAGCGCTCCCGTCTGAGGGTTGCGGCCGGCGCGGGCGCGCCGCCTTGAAACGCCGAAGGTGCCGAAGCCGACGAGGGTCACCTTCTCTCCCTTCTTCAGGGCCTTGGTGACGTTGTCCAGCGCGGCATCTAGGGCCCGCCCCGCATCGGCCTTGGTGAGGCCCGAGTCCTTCGCCACCCGGGCAACAAGCTCCGCTTTGTTCATGTCGGGCTCCTCTTCCTCTAGGGCTTGATCTCGCTCTAGGGCTTGATCTCGAAGGGAACCTCTTGGGCCACGTCCTTCTTGGCCAGCTTGTCCGTCACCTTGATCTGCACCACGTACTTGCCGGGCTCATACTTCCCTAGCGGCACCGGCCCCACCACGTTGCCGCCGATCACGGTCTCGATGGTCTGCTCGGGGGCCTTGGCCACCGGCGCCTTCCCGTCCCGGAGGATGCTGAGGATCGCGCTGCCGGAGGCCTTGCCGGTGGCGTCGTCGACCTTGAGGTCGTAGAACTGGTAGAAGATGGAAATGGAGTCGCTCTTCGTGAACGTCTGTCCGAAATGCGGGATGAGACGCGCCGTCCCGAGCGTGAAAGCGCCGTAGGGGTTCTGGGGATCGGGGTTGCTGCCCGCGGGGAGGTCCTCCACGTCCTGGAGCAGAAGCACGGTCCCGAGCGACAGCTCGCCCTTGTTGAAGGCCGGGACCTCGAGCGGAATCGTGGCCACCGAGCCCTTGCCCGTCTTCTCGTCCAGGGCGCCCGCGCGGAGCGTGTACTTGCCCGGCTTCAGGCCCATGCGGTACGAGGCCACCAGGGCGCCGTCGACGACGGGGGCGACGGTGGTCTGCTCCGCGAAGGCGGCCGCCTTCCCGCTCTCGTCCAGGGCCTGGGCGACCACCACGACCTTGGCCGTCTTCTTGCCTCCGACCTCCTCGACGGTGAGGCCCGCCGCCTCCCCCCGGACCAGCCCCAGAACCGCGCTCCCTCCGTCCAGCACCTTCAGGAATCCGACCTGGGTGGCGACCGGGAAGTCCTGGCGGGGGGCCTTGAGCAGGGCCTGGGCGGCCGTGGGCTTGGGCAGAAGATCCGCCAGCTTGACCAGGCGCCCGTCCTTGGTCAGGCGGTAGTCGATGTTGGGGTGGGCGATCCTCTGCTCCGCCACCCGATTGAGCTGCTCGGAGACCCGGCTGCCCATGGGAAAGCGACACTCGGTGTCGAAAACAATCTCGGCCTTTCCGCCCGTGAAGGTCTGGTTAGGCCGGTCCTTGTAGATCCACGTCTCCGCGGGGCGGAGGCCCGGGCTCACCGTCCCTTCCTCTTTCTTGATCTCGTCCGGCTTGCCCAGGAGGATGAAGACGCGGCCGCAGTCGCTCGTCGAGCCGGGACGGCCCGCGACCTTGTACTTTGTGTCCGCCTCCGCGACCGCCTTTTGGTATTCGGCCTGATACTCGTTCGTGGAGGCCTCGAGGTCAGGGTTGCGGCGGGCCCAGAAGATCTTCTGGAACTCCAGCCGGTCGGCCTTGTCCTTCAGGTTGCGGAACGATTTCTCCTCGTCCGTGAGCATGATGGGCTTTACTTCGTCCAGCCACTTCTTGTCTTCCTTGTCGAGGGCCACGAGCACCCTGGGCACGCTCAGACCAAGGACGGCCACGGCAAGCCACCACTTCGGGCGCACGCTCATGCTCGGCTCTCCTTCTCCGAAAGGCGGGATTCTATAGGGGGAGCGCTCGGGGGACAAGGGCCAGAAGCCTCCGCCGCGCGGGCGGCCGGGACGGAGCCGCGGATCCATGTTAGTCTCGGAGCACAATGAGGATCAGGCTGGGCGGGCTGCTGCTGCTTTTTTCCCTCGCGGCCGCCGCGCTCCCTGCGGCCTCTCCCTCCGCCCCGCACGTCCGGCCTCCCGCCGTCGTCCTGCCCCTGGTGATTGCGCCCCCCGGCGCGTCCGAGCGGGACCTCGCCGTGGGCGAGGCCTGCCGCCGCGAGCTGGAGGGCACGGGCGGGGCCGCGGTGGCGATGGACCCGCGCACGGGCCGGGTGCTCGTGGTCGTGAATCCCGGCAACGCGCTCCTAAGGGCCTACCAGCCCTGCTCGGTCTTCAAGATCGTGGTCGCCATCGCCGGCCTGTCGGAAGGCGTGATCACGCCCGAGACCACCTACACCTGCCAGAAGGGCTGCAACCTGTGGCCCGGGCACGGGGTCATCAGCCTGCGGCGGGCCCTGGCCGTCTCCTGCAACACTTATTTCGAGTGGATCGGTGAGCAGCTCGGCTACGAGAAGATCCAGCGCTACGCCCACCTCCTCGGCCTCGGATCCCCCTCCGGCATCAATCTCACCGGGGAGACGGCGGGTCGGGTGCCGGAAGCGGTGCGGCCGGAGCTGGTCGGGCACCTCTCGAGCCACGCGGCGGGAATCACGACCACCGCGGTGCAGCTCGCGGTCCTGCTCTCCGCCGCCATCAACGGCGGGGTCGTCTTCCAGCCGCAGGTGGGGGGACCCGACGACTTCGTGCCCAAGGAGCGCTGGCGGCTTCCGGAGGGGACCCGGCTGGATGGCCTGGCCGAGGGGTTCCTGGGCGCCGTGAACGAGGGCAGCGCGGCCAGCGCGTTCGACCCCGACATTGTGGTGGCCGGGAAGACGGGCTCGTGTTCCCAGCTCGGGTGGTTCGCCTCTTACGCGCCCGCCGACCGCCCCGAGCTTGTGATCGTGGTCTTCATGAGGCGCGGCAACGGGCACCGCGCCTCAGCCGTGGCGGGCCGCATCTACCAGGACCTCTACAAGGGCGGAAGCCCCACCGCCGCCTCCGGCGGGTTCTGACCCCGACCTAGGGACGCTGCAGCTCAACCCTCAGGTCACGGGTCCGTCCGGCCTCGACATCGACGTCACGGTCGTCCGTCCGGAATCCGGGGCGCACGATCTCCAGCCGATGCCGTCCGGGGGGCAGCTCCAGCTCTCCGACCTGGCGCGCCGTCCCTCGGAACTGGCCGTCCACGTACACAGAGGCGTCGGCCGGCTGCACGTCTAGGCGCAGGCGGCCTGAGTCGCGCACCTCGACGCGGACACGGTCGCGGTCATGCCGCTCGTCTCCGGAGACGTCGCGGTCCCGCTCGGCGGGACGGGCGTGGTCGTCGTACCGCTCCGCGGGACGGGCGCGGTCGTCGTTCCGCTCGGCGTCGGTTCCCAGGTCTCCGGCCAGGTCCTCGACGGGATCCTCGCCCGATCCTTTGACCATGTCGAAGCGGATCTTGAGGGTCGATCCCGCGCCCACATACACCCTCATGCTGTGCGTCCGGTAGCCCTCCAGCTTCAGCGTGATCAAGTGGCGACCGGGGGAGACGTGCAGCCGCTGGAACAAGCCGTCGAAGTCGTCCGCCACCCCTGCGTAGTAGCCGTCCACGAAGACCCGCGTCTTGTCCGGGTTCACCATCACCCGGAGGCTGGCGCGGTCGCCGTAGCGAGAGCCGTAGTAGCCGGGAGCGCCGTAGTAACCCCCGTAATACCCGCCGCCGTAGTACCCACCGCCGTAATACCCGCTGAAGTAGAAGGGGTCGTAGAAGTAGGGCCAGCCGTAGTAGAAGGACCCGAAGAAGCGGGGAGAGTAGTAGGGGCGGTAGAAGCGGGAACCCCCGTAGAAGCCACCCCCGTAGAAGCCGGCCGTCCCCGTGCCCGCCCGCGGATGGCGGCTCTCGGCGAGGGTCCTGCCCGAACTCCCCGAACTCGAGGACCGAGGAGAGGCGACACCCGCGTTATGCGTCCCGGGCGACGAGAAGGAGTGCCCGCCAGACGACCCGCCGCCGCCGCCATGCTGGCCGTGATCGGCCCATAGCGGTAGGGCGGCCAGGCTCCCAAGAGCCAGAGCAAGTGCCACGTGTCGTACCGTCATTGCTGCCTCCACCTTTCATACGGGTCGCGAGACATATCCCGACCAAACCGAATTGCAAGCCCCGTGCCGACACCGGCGGGCTCGCGCCCGCCCGTAATGTCAATCGTATCAAGGGCTCGCGGCGGGAACGGCGGGACCGTCCGTCCCTTTCGACGGACATGGGTGTCGACGCGAGACGGCACCCCCAAAGCTCATGGGAGCGAAGGCCGAACCCCTATACTGTCAATCCAGTGAGCAGCACCATGCGTCTCCTTGTCTCCTGCGGCGAGCCCTCCGGCGACCTCTATGGCGGCGAGCTGCTTCGGCACCTTCGCCTCCTCCTGCCGGAGCTGGAGGTCTTTGGCCTCGGCGGCGACCGGCTGCGGGAGCAGGAGGTTCACCTCCTGGCCCACGTTCGGGATCTGGCCGTCGTGGGCCTGCTCGAGGTCCTTTCCCACCTGCGGAGGATCCGCGGCGTTTTTCGGGGGCTCCTCGCCGAGGTCGACCGGAAGCCGCCCGATCTTGCCGTCCTCATCGACTACCCGGACTTCAACCTGCGCCTGGCCCGCGAGCTCAACCGCCGGGGCGTGCGCGTCCTCTACTACGTCTCGCCCCAGATCTGGGCCTGGCGCCGCGGCCGCATAAGGACCATCCGGGAGGCGGTCTCCCAGATGCTCGTCATCTTTCCCTTCGAGGAGCCCCTTTATAAGGAGGCGGGCGTTCCCGTCACCTTCGTGGGCCATCCCCTGGTGGATCTGGTGCGGCCCGCGCCCGACCGCGCCGCCTTCCTCGCCAGCCTCGGTCTGGACCCGTCGCGGCCCGTGGTGGCGGTGCTGCCCGGCAGCCGCAGGAAGGAGATCGCCCACAACCTCCCGCCCCTTCTGGGCGCCCTCCGCTTGCTCGCCCAAGCCCGGCCCGATGCGCAGTTCCTGCTCGCGGCCGCGCCCTCGATCGACGCGGCTGCCCTCGAAGGCCAGCTCTCTGGCCTCCCCGTCCGCCTCGTCCAGGACAAGACCCACGCCGTCCTCGGCGCGGCCACCCTCGCCCTGGTGGCCTCCGGGACCGCGACCGTGGAGGCGGCTCTCCTGGGGACGCCCATGATTGTGGTCTACCGCCTGTCGGCCCTCACCTACGCCCTCGGTCGGCCCCTGGTTCGGGTCCCCCACGTCGCCATGGCCAACCTGATCGCCGGAGAGCGCCTGGCGCCCGAGCTTATCCAGGGTGGCTTCACCCCGGAGCGGGTTGCGGCGGAGGCGCTCGGCCTCCTGGGCGATCCGGCAAGGCTCGCGGGCATGAGGGAGGCGCTCGGCGAGGTCCGGCGGCGCCTCGGTCCGCCAGGGGCCTCCGCCCGGGCGGCCGAAATCGTCCGGGCCAACCTCCCTCCAAAATAGCAGAAAAAGGTTGACAGCAAGGACAGTTATGGCTGACCATATGAAGCGCTTTCTAGTGGAGAGGGGCCGTCTATGTGGAAGACAGTACTTTTGGGGCTGTCGGTGGTCAGCCTAGCCGGCTGCAGCGAGACCCTCCTCACGGAGCAGCTTCCGACCCGGGCGAACCCCAACCCGGTCGTGGTACCGCTCCCCGGCGCGACTCCTCTTGCTTTCTTACCCGGGCCGAGCCCAACACCGGCGCCGGGCCCCACACCGGGGCCGAGCCCCACCCCCAAGCCGTCACCGTCACCAGGATCTCCGACTCCCAACCCCGCCCCCACGCCCGGCCCCACGCCCAGCCCGACGCCCGCACCAGGCTCCACGGACCCCAACCTCGATCCATCCTCCTGCAAGAACCCCGTACCGGGGCCCGTGGTCCGCATCGACGTCACGGTCCACATCGTGGGCGCCAATCGATTGATCCTGGACTCGACCCCGCTGGTCGGCCCGGACGCGGCCTACTGCCAGCAGATCGGCTTCACGGATGGGAGACGCTACTGCCCGACGCGTCCCGAGGGCCATCCCCAGCACGCGGCCTGCGATGCCCTGGCCGTCGGGATCTCTCCCGACACCGGCCGCGTGGGGCCGACCTGGGACTACAACGGCCAGCCCTGCGTCGGCGGGCCCTGTGAGAACCATCCGGACAACCAGTTCCTGGTGATGGCCTTCAAGCCGGGGACGTTCGAGGCCTGCATCCTGAGGACCGGGGTCTGCGGGGCGATCACCGTGAACAACGTCCCCTGAGTGTGACCCCGGGCACCGCGGCCCGGGGGCCAATGGCAGTACACTCCTCAGGGTGTCGTCGGGAGGCGGGCGTGGGAAGAACTTGTCTTTTAGCGATTTCGGCCGCGCTGGTCCTCCTGGGCTGCCAAACGCACAGCGAGGAGCAGACGGGCCGTTCCTCGGGTACGCCGGGCGCGCCCACCGCCGTCAATCCCATCCCGGTGGCACCCGCCCCCACGCCTAGGGCGACCGCGGTCCCGCCCGCGAATCCGTCGCCCAACCCGAGCTCTCCTCCTCCCGGGACCGGCGCCGACATACCCAGCAACACGAATCCCGTGGCCCGCGCCGACGCCAAGGTTACGGGGGTGTACTGCAACAACCAGCCCATGCCCGCCACCACCAGCGCCGCCGTGGGCTGCGTCATTCGCCTCGACGTGACGCCCAAGGACGGGCATGGCCAGGCCACCCAAGCCAAGACCGACCCGGTGTGGACCTGGAGCAACACCAGCTTCTGGATCGGTCACGGCGGCAGCGCGTACAACCCGACCATGCTCGGCCTCGCCCCCGGCGTCACCAACGTCTACGCGACCGTGGACGGGGTTCGCTCGAACGCCTTCGACGTCACGTTCTTCTAACCCCGCGCCGTGGATCAGGAGCGGAGAGGAACCCGTACGCGCTCCCGCGCCCATCCGCTCGTGGCGAGAGTCCGCCGGGCCCTGCCCCGCCCGCGCGCGGCCGCCCGCTTCCTCCGCCTCCTGGAGCGGCGGCTCCAGAGGCTAGAGGCGGTGGCCTCGGGGGCGGACGCCAAGAGCCTCCTCCTGGGTCCGCGGGACGAGGCCCGGGCCCGGCGCTTCCTGGCCGCGCGCCGCGACGCCTGGGATGATGGCGACGAGACGCTGGTGCGAGCCTACCTGGACGGCTGGACGCGCCCAGGGGAGGACAAGTCGCGGGCCGCGGTCCGCCGCCTCGCCGACGCAGCGCGAGCCCTCGCCGCCCTCGAGGTCCGGCCGCAGACGCTCTGGTTCTTCCTGTGGGAGATGGAATCGATCCTACGGGGCCTCCGCCGAGCGCGGGCTTCTAAGCCCTGAAGGCGGCAAAATTTTATGTATGCTGACAATGCCCGGCTTGCCTTGTTAGAATCCCCCCCACGCGCAAATGGCCGGGCGGAGGTCCTGATGGCCAAGAGGATCCTTGTCGTGGACGATGACGAGAACATCCTGAGCCTCGAGCGGACCATCTTGGAGCAGAAGGGCTTCGACGTGACGGGGGCGGGCGGGGGCGCGGAGGCGTTGAAGCTCCTCGCGGACCAGGTCTTCGACCTCGTCCTCCTGGACGTGATGATGCCGGAGGTCGACGGCTTCACCGTCTGCCGCAAGATCAAGGAGGATCCCCGCTTGAAGGACGTGCCCGTGATCTTCTTGACCGCCAAGGGGGGCGGGGAGGCCCTGGCCGAGGGCTTCGAGTCCGGCGCCATCATGTACATCAACAAGCCGTTCACCGCCAACAAGCTCCTCACCATCGTGAACACGATGCTGGAGTCGGGTCCGAAGCTGAACTGATTTAAGGGGCCGCCCCAAAGCCCCACCCCGAGAAGCGCGGCCGGACCCGCGCGACCCCCCTCAGATGTTGTCGAACTGGGTCAGGCTCTTGAAGAGCCGGAAGCGCTCATCGATCTCGGGGCGGGTCAGGGTGAGCAGGCGGTCGAGGCTGAACGCCTCCACGCAGAAGGAGGCGAGCGCGCTGCCCATGATCACGGCCTGGCGCAGCACGCCCTCTCCCGCCCCCGCGGGCGCGGCCGCGAGATAGCCCAGGAAGCCCCCCGCGAAGGTATCGCCCGCCCCCGTGGGGTCGAACACATCCTCCAGGGGGTAGGCGGGAGCGGCGAAGGAGCCCGCCTCGGAGAACATGAGGACACCGTGCTCCCCCTTCTTCACGACCAGGGTCTTGGGGCCCATGGCCCGGATGGCCCGCGCGGCCTTGACGATGTTCCACTCTCCCGAGAGCTGCCGGGCCTCGGCGTCGTTCACGAGCAGGATGTCCACCCGCTTCAGGGTCTCTTGGAGCTCATTGGGCTTCCCCGAGATCCAGAAGTTCATGGTGTCGCAGGCCACCACCCGGGGGTTGTCCACCTGGGCCAGCACCTCCCGCTGCAGGACGGGATCGATGTTTCCCAGGAACACGTGGGAGGAGCCGCGATAGCGGGCGGGGATCTTGGGCTTGAAGAACTCGAAGACGTTGAGGTCGGTGCAGATGGTCTCCCGGGAGTTGAGGTCGTAGGAGTACTTGCCCTGCCAGTGGAAGGTCGCGCCCTCCATGCGCTCCAGGCCCTCGAGATCGATCGGGCGTCCGCGGAAGGCGGCGAGCTGCGCCTCTCCGAAGTCCCGCCCCACCACCCCCACCAGGTTCACGGGGGCGAAGAAGGAGGCGGCCACGGCGAAAAAGGATGCGCTGCCCCCGAGGACCCGCTCCGCCCGCCCGAAGGGGGTCTCCACGGTGTCGTACGCCACGCTGCCCACGACCAGTATGGACATTCGTTCCCTGCTAGGAGATGTACTTGCCGATGACGGGGGCCAGTTCGCGCTTGACCTTGTCCGGGACCAGGTGGGAGGGGGTCACGAGCGCGGACTTCAGGGCCTCCGCGCACTCGCAGCCCCGGGGGATGGGGAGATGGCGCAGGGCCGTCTTGAGCACGGCCTGGGCGGCGGCCGCGTTCTTGCCCAGGTTGGAGATGATGTACTCCGCGGTCACGGAGTCGTGCTGGGGGTGCCAGCAGTCGTAGTCCGTGACCATGGCGAGCGTCGAGTAGCAGATCTCCGCCTCCCGGGCCAGCTTGGCCTCCTGCAGGTTGGTCATGCCGATGATGTCCATCCCCCAGGAACGGTAGAGCTCGGACTCGGCCCGGGTGGAGAACTGCGGCCCCTCGATGCAGAGGTAGGTCCCCCCCACGTGATGGGTGACCCCCGCCTCCGAGCAGGCCGCCGCCATGACGCGCGAGAGATTGGGGCAGAAGGGATGGGCGAAGGCCACGTGGGCCACGAGCCCGCGGCCGAAGAAGCTGGAAACGCGCTGGGTGGTGCGGTCCACGAACTGGTCGGGGATCACCATGTGCAGGGGCGCGTAGGCCTCCTTCAAGGAGCCCACCGCGGAGACGGACAGGATCCACTCCACGCCCAGGGCTTTCAGGGCGAAGATGTTGGCCCGGAAGTTGAGCTCCCCCGGCAGCAAGCGATGCCCTCGGGCGTGGCGGGGCAGGAAGGCCACCCGCTTCCCCTCCAGCGTCCCGATCACCAGGCTGTCCGAGGGCGGCCCGAAGGGCGTTTCCACCGCCACCTCGCTTCGGTCGCGGAAGCCCTCCATCTCGTAGAGGCCGCTTCCCCCGATGATGCCGATCCGCACGCTCTCGCTCACTCTCCCCCCTCGCTCAGCCGATAGCGGTCACCCTCGCGACAGACCCGCCCCAGCGGCGTCTCCCGGTCGTGATAGAAGAGGAGCCAGGCGTCGCTCTCCGCGGCCTTTTTGAGCAGCTCCCGCTTCGCCTCCAGCGTCGCCACCGGGTAGAGATCGTAGCTCATGACGAAGGGGAGGGGCAGATGGCTCGTGGTGGGGAGGAGGTCGGTGGGGATGTAGAGGGCGTTCCCCCCTCCCTCCACGATCACCATTTGATGATGCGCGGTGTGGCCCCCCACCCTCACCACCCGCACCCCCGGCGCCACCTCCGCATGACCGTCGAGCAGATCCACCTGGCGAGCCTCGGCGAGAGGAGCGATATCGACCTCCCGATACGACGCCCGGCTGCGCTCGTGGGGCCGGGTGGCGTCCTCCCATTCCCCCTTCTGGACCAGATAGCGCGCGCGGGGAAAGGTCGGGACCGGCCTCCCCTCCTCGAGCCGGGTGTTGCCCCCGGCGTGGTCGAAGTGGAGGTGGGTGTTGATCACGATGTCGATGTCCGCGGGGCCGAGGCCCAGCGCTCGCAGGGAGCCGAGGAGGGTCGACGATCTCTCGATGCCGTAGAGGCCCCGCTCCTTCTCGTTCCACTTGTCGCCCATGCCGGTGTCCACGAGGATCCTTCGGCCCGCAGTCTCGACGAGGGCCACATTGAGGCCGAGGGTGACACGGTTCTTTTCGTCCGGGGGATCGGTCTTCTCCCAGAGGCCGCGCGGCACCACCCCGAAGAGGGCCCCTCCGTCCAGAGCGAAGGCTCCGTCGTGCAGGATGTGGACCCGGATGTTTCCGAGCTCGAGCACGCCGCCTCCCTCAGGTCCGCTCGGGCCCCGGTGCGCCGGCCGGGGCTTGCTTCAGCTCCAGCAGCACGCCTCCGGCCGCCTGGGGGTGGATGAAGGCCACCCGGGAGCCATCGGCGCCCGCCCGCGGGGCCTCGTCGATGAGCCGCACCTTCCGGGCCTTCAGCTCCGCGAGGGCGGCCTCGAGGTCATCCACGAGCACGCAGACGTGGTGCAGGCCCCCCCGCTTCTCGAGGAAGCGGGCGATCACGGAGCGGGGATCGGTGGGCTCGAGGAGCTCTAGTCGGGACTCGCCCACGGGCAAGAAGGCGGCCCGGACCCTCTCCGTGGGCACCTCGTGTGTCGACTCCCGCGTGAAGCCCAGGGCCTCCCAGGCCTTCATCGCCTCGGCCAGGCTCGGCACCGCGATGCCCAGGTGATCGATCTTGAGAATCTTCATGAGAGTCCCATCTTCTTCAAGAGCCGGTCGGCGGCGGTCAGGGGGTCCAGCCGACGGCGGGCCAGGCGGTCCACCGTCCGCTCCAGCTCGGGGGGGGAGAGGTACCGGGTCCGCATCCGGCCCAGGAGCCTCTCCCTGATCGTGTCCTCCAGCTGGCGGCGGAGGTGGACCCGCCGCTTGCGGGCCAGGAGGCCGGTGGCCTCGGCCCAGACGCGGAAGGTCTCCACCGCCTTGAGCAGGTCGTCCACCCCCTGGTCCTCGGTGGCCACCGTGCGCACGATCGGGGGGATGTGGCCGTCGTGCGCGGCCAGGGAGAGCATGGACTCGATCTCCGCCACCACCCGCTCCACGCCCTCCCGGTCGGCCTTGTTCACCACGAACACGTCCGCGATCTCCATGATCCCCGCCTTCAGGGTCTGCACCTCGTCTCCGAGGCCGGGGAGGAGGACCACGATGCTCACGTCCGCGGTGCCCACGATCTCCACCTCGGCCTGGCCCACCCCCACCGTCTCCACCAGGAGCACGTCCTTGCCGGAGGCGGCGAGGACGGTCAGGACATCGCCGGTGGCCGCGGCCAGGCCCCCCAGGTGGCCGCGGGTGGCCATGGAGCGGATGAAGACCCCGCTGTCCGTGGCGTGGGCCTGCATGCGGATGCGGTCGCCCAGGATGGCGCCCCCGCTGAAGGGGGAGGTGGGATCCACGGCCACGATCCCCACCGTCTTGCCCTTCCGGCGGAGATGGGCGGTCATGCGGTCCACGAGGGTGGACTTGCCCGCTCCCGGCGGCCCGGTCAGGCCCAGGACGAGCGCGCGCCCCGCGTGGGGGAAGAGGGCGGCGAGCAGGCGGCGGGCTTCCGGCCCCGCCTCCTCCACGAGGGTGATGGCCCGGGCCACCGAGCGCACGTCGCCCTCGAGCACGCCCTCGACCAGGGCCGGGGACCGGCTCCTCGCTTTCTTCTTCGGCTTTTTCATGGCGGGGGCGCTAGCGCACCATGCCGCGCAGGCCGAGCAGCTCGCGGGCGATGACCAGGCGCTGGACCTCGCTCGTGCCCTCCCCGATCGTGCCCAGCTTGGAGTCACGCCAGTAGCGCTCCACGGGGTACTCCTTCACGTAGCCGTAGCCGCCGTGGATCTGGATGGCTTCGGTCGCCACCTCCACCGCCGTCTCGCTCGCGAAGAGCTTGGCCATGGAGGACTCCGTGGTGTGCTCGCGCCCCTCGTCGCGGAGCGCGGCCGCCCGGAAGGTCAGCAGGCGGGCGGCCGCGACCTTGGTGGCCATCTCCGCGATCTTGAACTGGACGGCCTGGAACTCGGCGATGGCGTGGCCGAACTGCCGCCTGCCCCCCGCGTACTTGATGGAGGCCTCCAGGCTCGCCTGGGCGATCCCCACCGAGAAGGCGGCGATCCCGATGCGCCCGCGGTCGAGGATGCGGAGGGTGTCGATGAACCCATGACCCTCCTGCCCGAGGAGGTTCTCGGCCGGGATCCGGCAATCCTCGAAGATGAGCTCGGAGGTGTCGGAGGAGCGGACCCCGAGCTTGTCCTCCTTCTTCCCCGCCCGGAAGCCCTTCGTCCCCCGTTCCACCAGGAAGGCGGAGATCCCCTTCTTGCCCTTCGCGCGGTCGGTCACGGCCATGACCACCGCCGTGTCGGCCACGCGGCCGTTGGTGATGAAGGTCTTGGAGCCGCTCAGCACCCAGTGGGCGCCGTCCCGCACGGCCGTGGTCTTGGTGCCCCCCGCATCCGAGCCCGCGCTGTTCTCGGTCAGGCCCCAGCAGCCGATCTTCTCTCCCCGGGCCAGGGGGGCGAGGAAGCGCTTCTTCTGCTCTTCGCTCCCGGCCAGAAAGATGTGGCCGGAGCAGAGGCTGTTGTGCGCGGCCACGGAGAGGGCCACCCCCGCCTCCACCCGGGCCAGCTCCTCCAGGACGATCGCGTAGTCCAAGGTCGTGAGGCCGGAGCCCCCGTACTCGGGGGGCCACACGACACCCATGAGCCCCATCTCCCCCAGCTTCGTGAAGACCTGGCGCGGGAACTCCTGCCTCTCGTCCCACTCGCGGGCGTGCGGTCCGAGCTCGGTCTCCGCGAACTCGCGGACCGTCTTCTGGAGGAGGCGCTGCTCCTCGCTGAGACTGAAGTCCAAAGGAAGGCCCTCCGCCGCGGGCACCGCGGCTCTGGTAGCGGGTTTCGATGATAGTGGAGGCCCGAAGGGCAGGCAAGGCGGTTGCCGGCCACGGGATTACGCCCTACACTCGGTCCTCTCCGAGACAGGAGGCTCCTATATGCCCACGTTCTCCCGTCGTTCCTTCACCGGTGCCCTTGGCGCCGGGCTGGGCGCCACCCTCATGGGGCCCCGGCTCCTGGGTTCTGCGGCCCTGGCCCGGCCGCGGGTGTCCACGGGGGGGAGCATCCTCCTCGACTCCAACGAGAACCCTTACGGGCCCTCCCCGGCGGCCCTGGCCGCCATGACGCACTCCCAGGCCCGGGCCGCGCGCTACCCCGACGCCATCGAGCGCGAGGTCGCAGAGGCGCTGGCCCGCGACCATGGGGTGGCGCCCGAGCAGATCGTCCTCGGCTGCGGCTCGGGTGAGATCCTCCGCATGGCGGACATGGCCTTCCTCTCCCCGGGAAAGACGGTGCTGGCGGCGGAGCCCACGTTCGAGGCGGTGCTGATGTACGCGCGCGTGACCAAGGCGGAGGGGGTGAAGGTTCCCCTGGACGCGGAGCACCGCCACGACCTTGCCAAGATGGCCGCGGCCTGCGACGCGAAGACCGGCCTCGTCTATGTCTGCAACCCCAACAACCCCACCGGCACCGTGGTCAGCGGCGACGCCCTGGGGGCGTTTCTGCCCCGGGTGCCCAAGACCGCGGTCGTGCTCGTGGACGAGGCCTATCACCATTTCGTGGAGGACCCGGGCTACCGGAGCGCCTCCGAATGGCTCTCCCGCACCCCGAATCTGGTCGTGGTCCGGACCTTCTCCAAGGTCTACGGCCTGGCCGGGATGCGCCTGGGCTACGCCGTCGCTTCCCTGGAGAACGCCCGCGCCCTCCGCGAGCATCAGATCTTTAGCAACGCCAACGGGGCCGTCCTCGAGGCCGCCCTCATCAGCCTCCAGGACCCCGCCCACGTGGCCGACCAGCGCCGGCGCAACCGAGACACCCGGGCCTTTGTCTGCGCGGAGCTCAGCAAGGACGGGCGCCGCTTCATCCCCTCGGAGACGAACTTCCTGATGATCGACGTGGGCCGCGACGTGGTGGCCGTCATCGACGCTCTCCGCAGCCGGAATGTCCTCGTGGGCCGGAAATTCCCGTCGCTTGCCAACTGGCTAAGGGTCTCGATCGGCACTCCCGCGGAGATGGAGACCTTCCTGGCCGCGCTGCGCGCCGTCCTCCCCCTCGCCACCGCGGTGGCCGGGGGGCCCGCGACCGCCCCGTGAGCGGGAGCACAGGGCCGGTTTGGGAGTGGATGTACCATGAGTCCCGTGCAGAAAAGACCGACGGTTGCGGAGTTCATGACCCCCAACCCCTTCACCCTGGAGCCGGAGGAGAGCCTCATGCAGGCCCTGGAGACCATGCGCCTAAGGAGCGTGCGCCGGATCCCCATCGTGCTCGCGGGAATGCTGGTGGGCCTTCTCGTGGAAGGGGACCTCAAGCGGGCCGAGCCCTCGACGCTCTCCGAGTCCCAGGAGGACTTCACGCGAGTGATGGAGGGGACCACGATCGCCCGGATCATGATCCAGAACCCGGTCACGGTCACCGCCGCCACCCCCCTGCTCGAGGCCGCCCACACCCTCCACAGCACCAAGTACGGCTCCTTGCCCGTGGTCGAGGAGGGGCGGCTGGTGGGGATCATCACCGACAACGACATGCTCCGCGCCCTCATCGAGATCCTCGGCCGCGAGGACTGAACGCCCTTAGGCCCCGGGAACGCCTCTAGCATCGGTCACGTGCCCGTGGAGGACCCCGACGTCGAGACCTCGTCCGAAGGCTACGCCCGCCGCTTCGCGGGCCCTCTGGGCGCCTTCTTCCTGGAAGTCCAGGCTCGCGCCACCGTGGAGCTGCTCCAGCTCTGGCCCCGCTCCCGCATCCTCGAAGTGGGAGGCGGCCACGGGCAGGTCACGGGCCCCCTTCTGGACGCCGGCCATGAGGTCACCGTCTTCGGTAGCCCGGGGGCCTTGGGGGAAGGAATCCGCAAGTGGACGGAGACCGGGAAGGTCACCTTCCGGGCCGGCGACCTGCTGCACGCGCCCTGGCCCGACCGCGCCTTCGACGTGGTGATCTCCTACCGCCTGCTGGCCCACGTCGAGGGCTGGCCCGCGCTCCTGGGGGAGCTGTGCCGGCTCGCACGCTACGCCGTGCTGGTCGACTACCCCACGGCCCGAAGCGCCAACGCCGCCGCCTCCGCCTTCTTCAGCCTGAAGAAGGGGGTGGAGGGGAACACCCGCCCGTTCACGGTCTTCCGCGATGCCGAGGTGGAGGAGGCTCTCGCCGCCTCCGGCTTCCGCGTGACCGGCCGCCGGGCGGAGTTCTTCTTCCCCATGGCCGTGCACCGCGCGCTGGGCTCAGCCCCTTTGGCCCGGGCCCTGGAGGGGGCGGCGGCCGGCCTGGGCCTCACCCGCAGGCTGGGGTCGCCCGTGATCCTGAGGGGCGAGCGCCGTGGGTGACACCCCTCGCGAGTGGGCGCTCGCCCTCTATCGCCGCTCCGTCCTGAAGCAGCGGAAGTTCGCGGAGCTGGCCCGGATGGTGGGCCCCACGGACGGCCTCCGCTGCCTCGACCTCGGCTCCGACAACGGCGTGGTCAGCCTGCTCCTGCGGGAAGGCGGCGGCCGCTGGGCCTCCGGCGACCTGACGGAGGAAGCGGTGGCCTCGATACGCGGGCTGGTGCAGGAAGACGTGCACCGGGTGGAGGGCGGCCGGCTCCCCTTCGCGGACGCCTCCTTCGACAAGGTGGCGGTGGTGGACATGCTGGAGCACGTTCCCGACGAGGCGGCCTTCGTGGCGGAGCTGGCGCGGGTGACCAAGCCCGGCGGGCGGCTGGTCATCAACACCCCCCACCAGAAGCGCACCCTCCTCCGCCGCTTCCGCCACCTCCTCGGCCAGACGGACGAGAAGCACGGCCACCTCAGGCCCGGGTACACGCCGGAGCGGCTGGCCGCCCTCCTGGCCGAGGGCTTCGCCCTCGAGGCCCACTACACCTACTCGCGGTTCTTCTCCGAGCTCGTGGACACCCTCCTCAATTGGGGAATCGAGCGGCTGGGCAAGAAGGGATCGAGCAAGGGGATGGTGGTCACGGGCGGTGACCTCCAGAAGCACCGCCGGCTGTTCCTCGCCTACTCCGCGGTCTACCCTCTGGTGAAGGCCTTCGCGAGCCTGGACGCGCTCCTGCCGGGGGCGAGCGGGTACATGCTGATCGCGGCCGCCCGCCGGGAGGGCTGAGGCGAGCGCGCCCTCTAGGCCCGGAGGAGCTCGTCGAGCGCGGTCCCTGGGGGGACCTCCTCCGGCTCTTGGCGGGGGCGGAAGATCCGGGCTCCGTTTTGGCCCTCGAGGCGGAGGCCCTCTCCCTCGAGGAGCAGCCAGGCCCCTTCCCGCAGGGCCACGACCGGGGTGTCGTTCTCCTCCAGGTACTCGCGCAGGCGCTGCTCCCGCGTCTCGCCCATGTGGCGGGAGGAGGCCTCGGCGTCCAGGTAGTGGGGGTTGATCTGAAAAGGGACGAGGCCGAGGGCGGCGAAGCCCTGGGGCTCCACGATCGGCATGTCGTTGGTGGTCTTGATGGTGGGGGCGGCGATGTTGGTGCCGGCGCTCGCCCCCAGGTAGGGCATCCCCGCCCGGGCCCGCGCCTTGAGAAGGTCGAGGAGGCCCGAGCGCTGGAGCTTCTCGAGGAGGCGGAAGGTGTTGCCGCCCCCCACGAAGACCGCCTCCGCCGCCTTCAGGGCGGCCGCCCCCCCCGCGTCCGCGGTGAGGCGCACGACCTCGATCCCCTCCGCCGCGAACCGCGCCCCCGCCTTCTCGGTGTAGACGGCCTCCTCGCGGAGGGCGAAGGGAACGAAGAGGAGACGGCGGATCCCGCCCAGATGCGCGCGGACCGCGGCCATGGCGTGGTCGAGGTAGCCGGAGCCGAAGCTCGTGGAGTTGCTGAGGAGGAGGAGCCTCACCGGCCCGTCTTGCGCTCCCCCTTGTCCTCGTACATCCGCTTGTCGGCCAGCCGGATCAGCGACTCCTTGGTGGAGGCGTCGCCCGGGTAGGTGGCGATCCCGTACGACATACCCAGCCGCACGTTGATTCCCTCCTCCTGGAGGAAGGTGTGGCCCTCGATCAGGCGGCGCAGCTTCTCGGCCAGGACGCTGGCGGCCGCGAAATCGGTCTGGGGGAGGATGATCACGAACTCGTCCCCCCCGTAGCGGGCCGGGTAGTCGGTCTCCCGCACCGCGGCCCGGATCAGGAAGCCCACCTCGCGCAGGGTGCGGCTCCCCCGGAGGTGCCCGTACTGGTCGTTGATGGGCTTGAAGCGGTCGAGGTCCGCGAAGATCAAGGAGAGGAGTGATCGGTACCGGTCCACGAGCTTCAGCTCGCGGTCCAGGATCTGGTGGAAGTAGCGGAAGTTGTAGAGGGGTGTGACCTCGTCGCTGATGCTCAGCTCGCGCGTCTTCTGGAAGAGGCGGACGTTCTCGAAGGCGAGGGCCACGGAGTCGGCCAGGGGCTGCATGCGGGCGAGGGTGGAATCGTCGTAGCCGTTGCTCTGCTCGGAGCCCAGGGCCAGGACCCCGATGCTGCGCCCCCGGGAGTTCAAGGGAAGGAGGACGTAGGACCTTATCCCCTCCTCCAAGAGCCGCATGTCCTCGATGAATTGGTGGTGATGGACAAGGTCGCGCTGGAGGATGGCCTTGTTGTTGAGGACGACGGAGCCGGGCCCGCTCCCCACCACCGGGATCACGGTTCCCAGGCCCCAGGCCGTGCCCTCGGGATGGGCCACGATCTCGATGTAGTCGCCGGAGTCGTTCACGAACCCGCAGGCCAGGCGGTCGAAATTCTGGAGGGCCACGATCTCGCGCGCGAAGGCAGGGATCACCGTCTTCAGCTCCATGCCGGAGGTGAGGGTGGCGGTGATCCGGTTCAGGATCTCCACCCGGGTCGAGAACGCGCGCAGCTCGGCATAGAGCCGGACGTTCTCCAGCCCGTTGCCGATCTGCTTGCCCAGGGCCTCCAGGAACTCCACGTCCGGGGAGAGGCTCTCGATCCGTCCGTCGTGGAGAAGAAGGACGCCGAGGTCGCGGTCCCGGGTGGTGAGGGGCGCCGCCGCCAGCCAGCCTCCGTCCGCGATCTCCCGGACCGCGGGACGGCGCCGCGCGAGGGTGGACTGGGCCAGTTCCAGGGCCCCCGCCACGTCGGGGAGGCCGCACTCCGCGGCGGGGGTCAGCCTCTCGTCCGGCCCCAATACGAACGTGACGCCGCCGGTGAGATTCAGGGCCTCCACCACATGATCGAGCGTGGTCCTTAGCAGCCCCGCCTGGTCGTGCTCGACCGTGAGGTCGTCCACCAGGGACATGAGGGCGCGGATCGTGCGGTCCTGGGCGAGGGGATCGCTGGCAACGGGGACGCGGGGCGCGGGCCGATCGGGCGGCTTCATGGGCCTCTCCGCACTCCGGGGACGCCCCCGGACGCTCGGCTCATTCTAAGCGTGTCGATACGTCTTGGCGAGGGCCGCGCGCTCGAGTCCCACCCGGACGCGGTCCCAGCCAAGGGCCGCGGCCATCGCTCCCACGACCGTCTCCAGGTCCACGGCGGAAGGGGGTCCCACCGTGCCCAGGTCCAGCCGGCGGAGCACCGCGTCTTCGAGCGTGACCGCCATCTCATCGCGCACGGCCTCCCCCACCCGCTCGGCGAGAGGGCCCTCGAGGGGCCGGGCCCGGGCGAGAGGCGTGATTGCGGTGCGGCACTTTGGAGAGGGCCGCCCCAGCCGCCGGAAGATGAGGTCCACTACCTTCTCCGCCACCCCGCGGGCGGTCGTGTACTTCACTCCCTGGACGGAGACGAGGCCGGGCACGCCGTCCGTCGTCTCGTGATCCAGGAGACGGGGCCGGGTGACGAGGCCGCCCGCTCCGTTTCGACCGGGCACCAGACCGCGGTGGACGAGGACCACGTCGTCGGGGGTGAGGCCGACCCAGGGGAAGGCCGAGGCCGCCTCCGCGACAAAGGCCTCCACCGCCCCTGCTCCGTCCGTCTCCGCGGGCTCGTATGCAGTGCCAATGAGAGAACGGTCTCGCCAGGGCACGAGGAAGAGGAAGCGTCCGCCGCTATTGGCGCCCAGCGCACGGCCGCCTGCGGCCGCGGGCCGGCCGAGCACCAGGTTCATTGCGCGCAGGAGGGGGGCCTTGGGTCGCTTGATCCCCGCCCCCCCCAGAAGGTCGTCGACGCCCGGTCCGGCCGCGTTCAGCACGAGCCGGGCGCGGACTTCCAGGGAGCCTCCCGTCAGGGTGTCCTTGGCCAGAACCCCGCTCACCCGCGCGCCCGCCCGGAGGAAGCCCGTCGCCGCCGCGTGGTTCGCAACGATCGCGCCCGCCTCGACCGCCGCATGAACGAAGCCCAGGCTCAGCCGTTCGCTGCTCGAGACCTGGGCGTCCGTCCAGAGGGCGCCGCCCGTCAGGCCGCCCTCGGGAAGTCCCGGGATGAGGTCCAGCACGTCGCGCCGGGACAGCGAGCGGGCAGGCGGGATCCGCTGCTCCGGGGCCAGGCCGTGGTTCCGGTCGCGGCCTAGGAGGTCAAAGAGCCAAAGGCCTGCGGCCAGGGCCTCCCGCCCCTTAGCGCCGTGGCCGTACGTCGGGACCAGGAAGTTCAGGGGCTTCACGAGCACAGGGGCGATCCGGAGCAGCGCGCGGCGCTCCCGCAGCGACTCCCGCATCTGGCCGATGTCGGCCTTCTGCAGATGACGAAGGCCGCCGTGGATGGTCTTGAGGCTGTTCCAGGAGACGCCCGCCCCGAAGTCCTCCGCCTCGATGAGGGCCACGTGGAGGCCGCGCTGGGCCGCGTCCCAGGCCGCGGTCACGCCGTAGATGCCGCCCCCCACAATGAGGAGATCGTGCTCGCGCGCGGCGAGAAGACCGAGGTCCCGTTTCATCTTCTGCGGCCCAGACCTCCGGTCGCGGGAGAAGGAGCGGCCTTCAGGCGTGCTCGAGAACCGCGGTGTCCGGCCACTGCCCGACGATAGCATCGGGGCCTGGACCCTGGGTAACCCCCGCCGACCGCGGGGGGCGGCTGTTGTTTCTGGCCCTGGTTCCGACAGTCGGCCTGCTCCTCATGACGGGCGCGTGCGCATACATGGCGCGGCAACAGTTCTTCAACAATGCGCAAGCCGAACTAGCGGCCGCCAGTCCAGGTGAGCAACCGGCGACATCGCTAGGCTGGTGGCGGCCCTGGCTCAAGGGGAGACCAGGGCCGGTCGGTCTTCCGGGACGACGGCCCGCTAGGGCCGACACCGGCGGCCCAAGGCGGTCCTACCGGCAGCGAAATTCGACGCAATAAAGCGCTTGACATGCAAGGTACCACTTGCCTATTATAGGCAAGTAGTTGCTTGCGTATAGAACATGGCAGAGCGCCACGACACCGACGTGCTGTTCAAGGCCCTGGCCGATCCCAGCCGGCGCAAGCTGCTGGACCTGCTGCATGCGCACGACGGCCGCACACTCAACGAGCTGTGCGAGCACCTGGACATGACGCGGCAGGGCGTGACGCAGCACTTGGACTTGCTGGAGGCGGCCAACCTGGTCGCCACCGTGCGGCGCGGCCGCGAAAAGCTCCACTTCCTCAATCCCGTACCGCTGCAGGCGATCTACGAGCGCTGGATTGCCAAGTTCGAGAAGCCGCGCCTCAAGGCGCTTGACGATCTGAAACGACGACTGGAGAAAGCCAATGGCTAGATCAACCTTTGTCTATGTGAGCTACATCCGCACCACGCCGGAGAAGCTGTGGTCAGCTCTGACCGACGTGGAGTTCATAAAGCAGTACTGGTTCGGCGTGCGCTGCGAGTGCCAGTGGACGGTGGGATCCTCGTGGAAGTTGGTGGCCGGCGACGGTCAAATCCTCGACGCCGGCGAGATCCTCGAGGCCGAGCGCCCGCGGCGCCTAGTGATCCGCTGGCAGCACCAGAACAAGCCCGAGCTCAAGGCCGAGGGCGAGTCGCAATGCACGATGGAGCTGGAGCCCAGTGGAACGGCGGTCAAGCTCTCCATCACCCACACCGTCGAGCGCGAACCCTCGAAATTCATCGAGGCGGTGTCCGGCGGCTGGCCGAAGGTCGTCTCCAACCTGAAGTCCCTGCTGGAGACCGGCTCCATCGTTCTGCCCGACCCGTACCCGACGGGCAATCAGCGGCAGATGCCTGCGGCCAGCCGCTGACACACCCCAGGTCTCCGGGCGCATGGTTTCCAGATCTCCGCCGGGGGGAGGGGCCCCGTCCGCCAGGACGTCGACGCGGATCCGGGTCGTCATGGCGGCGGCCAGCCGGTCGCCGGATCCAGCCATTCCTTCCGGGGCGTGAAGAGAAGCCCGTGGTCGAGGCCCAGCTTCAGGACCGCTTCCTTCGCGGCCTTGAGCTGGGGAGCGCGGGCGAACGTTTCGCGACAGGAGGGGTGGAAGCGATCGACCTCGTCGTAGACGGAGAGGACGCGCCCCCGGAGCCGGGGGGCCAGCGCCTCGGTCCCCCCGCCGCAGGAGCCGAGGACGACGACGTTCAAGCCGTCCTCGCCCAGCTCCGCCGCGGCCGCGAGGGCGAGGAAGCCGCCCTTGGAAGCGCCGAGCAGGGTCACCCTCTCCGGGGCCGCGCCCGCTTTGACGAGCGCCCGGACCTGGCCGGCCACCCGGGCCGCGAAGGGAAGGCTGGCCTCTCCCTTCCGGACCTCGCTGATCACGGTGAAGCCACGCTCGGCCAGGGCAGCCAGGATCGCGTCGTACGCGTAGGGCCCGAAGTCGGGGCTGACCGCGTGGCGGCCCTGGTCCTCCAGGATGCGGCCGTGCAGGTAGATGAGATAGCGAGCGCGGGGATCGATCGTGGCCGGCACGTCCTCGTGGACGGACCCGGAAGGGCGGCCACCGCTCGCCTCCCCCCGCTCTTGGTCCAGCTGCTTGTGGTAGACCTGCTCGGCCCGGGCCACGGCCGTCTGGTAGCCCACGGGGTCGATGAAGGGGTTGGGGGTGGCCCCGGTGCGGAGCCGGCGCGCCTTGTCGTCCGCTCCGTAGAGGGAGGCGTGGGAGGCGAGGAAGACCTCCCCGGACAACCCTTTGAGGACGCGGAACGTCTTCGCGTAGTCCTCCGCGATGCCTGGGTAAGAAGGCTTGTTCAGGAGGCGTGTGCCGGGGTTGATGCTCATGCTCCCCACGATGACGACCTGTCGGGTCTTCTCCGCGTCCTTGACGTCGAGGGTCCAGGTCGTGCAGCCGGGGGTGTGGCCGGGAGTGCGGACGGCGGTCAGGGTCGCGCCTCCGAGCGAGACTTTCTCGCCGTCGTGGAGGACCCGGTCCACCGGACAGGGGGGCCAGAAGTACTCCTCCCCGAAGAGATAGTCCCCTTTGCCGCCGGCCGCGAACACCCCGTCGTCCCCTTCCATCACCATGACCCGGGCTCCCGTGAGCTCCCGCAGGCGCGGGATGCCCGCGGCGTGGTCGAAGTGGGCGTGGCTCTGGAGCAGGATCTTCACGTCCTCCAGGCGGAAGCCCAGCGCGCGCACGTTTTGCTGGATCTGGGGCGCGGTCTCCACGAAGCCGCCGTTGATGATGATGTGGCCTTCCGGGGTCGCCACCAGGAACGAGGTGATGTCGCTCGCCCCCACGGAATAGAGGTTGCCGATGATGAGATAGGGCGCCGCCGGCCGATTCATGGAGCGGTAGGTCTCGTTCGACTGCGCGCCCACGAGGGGGGCAATCAAGATCGACATGAGGAAGATCGCGCAGCAGCGCATGGTCGGTTACCTCCTTTTCGAGGAATCGAGCCTCTCCCCGCGGGGAGCCGTGCTCCCTCCAGCACAATGCGCGCCAGGCAGGAAGGCGTTGGCTGCCTGAGTGATGAAGCGTCTCGACGGGGGGGGTGTGTCCAGCCCCAAACGACGTCGTGTCCGGACAGGCACGCCCGGGGTCGGCTCAGGCGGAACCTTGGGCTTGCCCCACCCGCAAGACCACCATGGTGGCGTCGTCCGAAGCGTCCATGTCCCCGCGGTGGGCCCGCAGCGCTTCGCCGACACGGGCGAGGAGCCGGGCCACGTTGCTCTCCCGCTCCTCGACCAGGAGGGCCTCCAGCCGGCCCATGCCGAAGGCCTCCCCCCCCTCGTTCTCCGCCTCCACCAGGCCGTCGGTGAAGAGAAAGAGGCCGTCCCCCGCGCCCAGGGCCACCCGGCGCTCCTCGTAGCCGCCCCCGGGAAGCAGACCCAGCGGCCGGCCCGTGGACTCCAGGCATTCCAGGCGACCATCCGCCCGCAACCCCACCTGCGTGTTGTGGCCGGCGCTCACGTAGCGCAGCACACCCCCCCGCCCATCAAGGATGGCGAGGAAGAGGGTCAAGTAGGTGGCGCCAAGGGTGGAGGCTGCCATTTCGTCGTCCAGCTGCGCCGCGAGCACCGCGAGGTCGCTCTCCAGGGGCAGGCGGGCGCGGAGGGTGGCCTGGACGTTGGCCATGAGCAGCGCGGCCGGCAAGCCCTTGCCCGAGACGTCACCGACCATCAAGGCCGCTTCTCCGTCCGCGAGCCCGAAGTAGTTGAAGAAATCGCCCCCCACCTCGCGGGCGGGAATCGAAACCCCGTTCGCCTCCGCGAATGGGAGGCGCAGGGGCGACCGGGGGAGCAGGTACTCCTGGATGCGGCGGCACATCTCGAGCTCCTTGTGCAGCCGCTCCTCCTGCAAGAGGTGCTCCTGGTGGGCGCGCAGGTCCTTGGCCAGGCGATTGAACGTGGCGGCCAGGCGTCCGAACTCCCGCCCGGAGAGCATCGGCACCTGCGCATCCAGATCCCCGCGGGCCAGGCGCTCCGCCCCCTCGGTGAGGGTGGCCAGGTTCCGGGTCATGCCTCGCGAGAGGGGCAGGATGCCGAAGAGCGCGAGACACACCATGCCCAGGCCGTAGCCGAGGTTTCGCACCGCGGTGCGTCGGATCTCCCGGAGCGACTCCCCGACCGGGCGGGCCACGCCCAGAGTCAAGCCGGATTCGGGGTCGCGGCGGGAGACTACCACCCAGTCCCCGCTCCCCGCGGAGGTCATGCGGGGCTCGGGGCCGGTGACCAGGGTCAAACCCAGGGCCTGGAGGGTCTTCAGATCCGCGGGGTCCGGGGCGTAGATCTTGCGGTCGGCGTCGAGGGCGAATGGGATCCCGCCCGGCTGACGCTGGCCACCGGAGAGGACGGTGAGGAGGAGGCTGCGCAGCTCAGCCTGCTCCGCGGTGGCGAGCGCGTCCAGGCGCGCCTTCTGATAGGCGGCGCCGCGGGGCTCCCGCGACCGCTGGCGCATCCTTTCGATACGGCCGGAGAGCTCGTGGGCCACGGCGTCCAGCCGGCTGCTCATGTCCTCGGCCAGAGCCCCCGCCTCCTCCGCCACCGCCCGCCGGAAGGCCCGCTGGGAGGACACGTACGAGTAGACGGTCACGCCGCTCAGGGGAACGACGCTCAGGAGGAGGAAGGCCAGGATGAGCTGGGTGCGGAGCTTCATGGGGCGGGAGTCGTGGGGTTCCTTCGCCGAGCCAAGAACAAAAGCCTATCATGCGCAGCGGATCGGCTAGCATGGCTTCGATGAGGGCCTACTACGACCGTCGGGCCCCCGAGTACGACGACTGGTATACGGGCGAGGGCCTTTTCGCCGCCCGTGAGCGGCCGGGCTGGGAGGAGGAGCGGGCCGCCGTCATCCGCCTGGTCGCGGGTCTCCCCCCCGCCCGGGTCCTCGACGTGGCCTGCGGGACCGGTTATCTCACCCGGCACCTCCAGGGTGCCGTCCTGGGCCTCGATCAGAGCGCGGCCATGCTGAGCGTCGCCCGCGGCCGCGCCCCCCGCGCCTCCTGGGTGCGCGGGGACGCCCTGGCCCTCCCCTTTCCCGATCGCAGGTTCGACCGCGTCTTCGTCGCCCATTTCTACGGGCACCTGCTACCCGACGACCGGGCGCTGTTTCTGGGCGAAGCCCGCGCGGTGGGGGACGAGCTCGTGATCGTGGATGCGGCCTGTCGGGGGGGCCCTCCCCGCGACGAGTGGCAGGAGCGGATCCTCTCCGACGGGTCGCGGCACAAGGTCTTCAAGCGCTTCTTCTCCGCCCCCGCGCTCCTCGCGGAGCTCGGGGGAGGAAAGGTCCTCCACGAGGGCCACTGGTTCGTGGCGGTGACGGCGTCGAGCGTCCGAAGGGAGACGACGCGCGCGGCGGCGGCGGGCTGGGGGGACTAGACTCCCGGGCCTCCCCGGTGGGGATCAGCGGGGGGGCGGAGGATCGGCGAGGGGCACGCCGCGGAACCGGAAGTAGAGGGCGAGGTCGTACGCGATCTTCAGGCCCCCGGCCAGGAAGAAGGGCACGCCGCTCGCCGCCCGGGCCAAGGCAAAACCGGAGAATACCGGGGCCGCGGACTGGGCCAGGGCCCGCGCGCTGGTGGTGAAGCCGGCGGCCGCGGACCGCTCGTCGGGCGCGACCAGGGCCATGGTGTAGGCCTGGCGGGTGGGGACATCCATCTGGGACAGCAGGTGACGGGCCAGGAGGGCCGCCGCGGCCAGAGGGAACGAGGGCATGAGGGGGACGAGCAGGAGCAGCACGTTGGAGGGCAGGTGGGTCAGGACCATGGTGTTCAGGAGTCCGATCCGCTCGCCCACGGGGGCGGCGGCCAGGAAGGACAGGGCGGAGAGCAGGTTGGTGCCGAAGAAGAGCGGCCCCAGAACCTCGGGGCCGACGCCGAACCGCAGGTGAAACCAGTACGCGAGCAGGGCCTGGACGATGAATCCCCCCGCCAGCGCGTCCACCGACTGCAGGGCGGCCAGCTCCAGGACGATCCCGCGGGAGCGGTGAAGCCCGAGCGGAGAGGGCGGGGAGGTCGAGCGTCGGTCCGGAGCGAGGCGGGTGTAGAGAAGGGTCAGGGCCAGGCCGCCCCCGGCATAGAGCCAGAGCAGCCCGCGGTAGGCTTCTATGGGGGTCCCCCCCCGCGCCTCGACCGCGTGCAGCCAGAGCCCCGCGGCCAAGGCGCCCAGGGCGGCGGGCAGGAACCCGCAGATGTTGTACCAGGCGTAGGCGCGCGTCCGCGCCTCCGCGGGCACGGCTTCCGCGAGCATGGCCTGCTCGAGGGGAGAGAAGGGCCCCGCCTCCTGCCCGCTGGGGCTGAGGGTGCCGAGGACGGCCGCCGCCATCAGCACCCAGGGATCATGGGCCACGGCCAGAAACACCCCCGCCACCGCAATGAAGGGGGCGGTCAGGATCAAGATGCGCCGCCTCCCCACCCGATCCGCCACCGCGGCCAGCAGGGTGGTGAGGACCGCGTCCTCGACCAGGGTGGCCGTGAACACCCCGCCGATCTGGGCCGCGGAGAGGCCCCGCTCCGACAAGAAAAGGGCCAGCACCACCGACAGGTAGCCGAAGGAGAACGTTCGCAGGGCGCGGCCCGCGAAGACGAGGCGCCCGTCGCGGCTGAGGGCGAGCACGAGCTCAGGCGAGGACGGCGGCGAGCGCGTCCGCGGCTCGCTCGCAATCGGCACGCGAGACGTCGTGGTGGGTCACGAGGCGCAGGGTGGAGGCGTCCATGGCGGAGGCGAGCACGCCGCGAAGGGCCAGGGCCGCCGCCACCTCCGGGGCCCGGTCTTGTTCCATCCTCCCCACCACGATGTTCGTGCGCGCGGGCAGGACGCGCACGCGGGGGGCGAGCGCGAGACGGCGGGCCAGGACTTGGGCGTTCTCGTGGTCCTCGACCAGCCGATGGACCATGGTGTGCAGACCAACGAGGCCAGCCGCGGCCAATATCCCGGCTTGGCGCATGCCCCCCCCGAGCTGCTGCCGCACCCGCCGCGCTCGGGGATAAAGACGCGCCGAGCAGAGGAGCATGGAGCCCACGGGTGCGCAGAGTCCCTTGGAGAAGGTCACCATCGCGGTGTCGGCGCCTTTCAGCAGCTCCCGCGGCGCTACCCCCTCCGCCACCGCCGCGTTCCACACCCGGGCCCCGTCGATGTGCACGTTCAGGCCCGCCTCGCGGCAGGCCGCGATCGTTTCCGCGGTCTCCCGCGCGGAGGACACCACTCCCCCCGCGAGGTTATGGGTATTCTCGAGGACCACGAGGCCGACCTGGGCCCGGTTGAGGGCCGGGGGCTTGAGCGCCCGCCGAACGTGATCGGGCGTCAGGCGCCCGTCCTCCGTCACCACCACGTGGGGGGCCACCCCCGAGAGCGCGGCCATGCCCGAGAGCTCGTACTGCACCACGTGGCTGCGCTCGTCCGCCAGAACCTCCTGGCCCGGCTCCGTGAGGAGCCGAATCGCGATCTCGTTCCCCATGGTCCCCGAGGGGACGAAGAGGGCGGCCTCGAAGCCCAGGCGTTGCGCCGCCTCCTCCTGCAGCCGGTTGACGGTGGGGTCCTCTGCGTAATAGTCGTCCCCGACCTCGGCTTCGGCCATGGCCTGCCGCATGGCGGGCGTGGGCCGGGTCACGGTGTCCGACCGGAGGTCTATGGGTGCGGTCACGCCGCGCGGTCGCGCGGCCCGCGGGCGTAGAGGAGCTTGCGGTCATCCTCCGGGATCCGCGTCCCCACGAGCAGGTCCCAAAGGCCGCTCGTGAGGCCGTAACCCACCTCCGCCCCCCGCTTGCTGTGGTGGTACATGTGGTGGCGGCGGATGTAGTCGAAGTACTTCCACCGGAAAAGGTGGAAATGCACGGTGTAGTGCACCCACTCCTCCATCACGTAGCACAGCAGCAGGGCCGCCACCACCACGGGGGCGGTGGCCAAGGGAGCCCGGGAGGCGGCGAGGACAAAGAGCACCGCGAAGGGGATGCTGTCCAAGTAACCGTTGATGTACAGGCCGTCCCAGGGGCGCTGGTGGTGATCCCCATGCATGGTGTCGAAGAAGGTGTGCATCCGGTGTTTGAGCCAGTTCTTCCCGTCCGGGAACCGGCCGTGGAGGATGAAGCGATGCACGATGTACTCGAGCCAAGTCCAGATGACGACCCCGAGCGCGAGGGAGGCCAGGGTCACGAGCGGGCGCGAGTAAAGGGCGAGCGGCACCACGATCGCCGCGTAGGTCGTGTAGAGGATCGTCACCGGGTAGAAGCGTCGGCGGGCCTTTTTGGCCTCGTCGGCGAGAACGACCCCCTGGGGGAACTCGGGCAAGGGGATGCCATCAACGGATTTCAGGATCATCGGTGTCTCAGACTCAAAGTAAGCAAAGTAACCGCTTTGCGGGCCCCTGGTCAAGGGGGGCCGTCCAGGCCGCACGCCCCCCCTATTCTTACGACCATGAGGGTCAGCAGGTTCAATCGAGGGCGGAGGCGCAGGGGGAATGGACCCACCGCCCGCCGGGCCGAGCTCATCCGCGCGCCCGCCGCCGCTCTGCGCGCTCCCGATCCCAGAAAACGAGGTCCGTGGAGACGACGCGGGCTTTCAGGAACCGGAGGAGGGTGGTGACCTGGCCGCGGTGGTACGTCGAGTGGTTGGCGACGTGCTGGACGAGCTGCCAGAGGGGAGCCTCGAACGGCCTGCCCTTGAGATTTTGGTAGCGGACCTTCTCGCGCACCGCCTGCTCCCGGAGGCTCTTGAACCAGGCCTTCCGATGCTCCTCCACCACCCGCCACCGCTCGCGGAGGGCGAGCACATCGGGAAACTCCCCCTCGTCGATCATGCGCGGCGGGGAGACCCCTTTGAACCGCTCCAGCCAGAGCCACTCCGCTCCCAGCATGTGGGCGAGGGTGCCCCGCACCCCCCCATGGCTGGATCCGAGGTCGCGCTTGAAGTCGTCGACACTCAGGGTGGCCGCCGAGCGCACGATCCGGTGGTTGGCCCAGGTCGTGTATTCCAGCAGCCGGCCGAGCGCATCCTTGTTGGTCATGACGGCCCTCCCGGACCGGGTACATTCTACGGGGCGGCGGGGCTAGAATCACCGCTCCCTTGGTCCCAGGAGGATCGACATGCCCCTCGTGCGCATCAGTCTTGCTCCCGGCCGCGGCCCCGACGACCGGCGGGCCATCGCAGACGGCGTCCATCGGGCCCTGATGGAGACCGCGGGCGTGCCCGCCGCCGACCGCTTCCAGGTCGTGGAGGAGGTACCGGGGCCGGACCTGCACTTTAGCCCCGAATATCTCGGAATCGCGCACACCCCGGGGATCGTCTTTGTGCAGATCTTCCTCAACGTCGGGCGCTCGGTGGAGGTCAAGAAAGCCCTCTACGCGAGGATGGCGGAGAACCTGGCCGCCTCCCCGGGCCTGCGCAAGGAGGACCTGGTGATCAACCTCGTGGAGGTGGCCAAGGAGAACTGGTCCTTCGGCAACGGCCTCATGGGATACCCGCCCTGACAGCGACCGCCCGGTCAAGACTCGATCAGTAGAGGAACCGCCCCCGTTACCTTGCGCGAGCCCACCGACGACCCGCAGGCCCGGCAGAGGTACTCGTGGAGCTCGCCGTCGGGCAGGATCAGGAGCAGCCGCTCCCGGACCGGCTGGGCGGTTTGGCAGCGCCCGCAGAAGAGGACGGAGGCCTGAAACTCCTGGAAGCTCTCCGGCCCGGGCGAGGGACGTCGTGGCAGCATGCATCTAGCTTTGACGGGCACCCCCGGACGAGTCAAGCGGGCCCATAGGGCTCCCGCTCCATCCGGTCAGATCAGGGGGGGCAGGCCGCGCCCTGGTCCGCCCAGGCCTTCACGTGGGCGGCGAAGGCAGCGCGGGCGCCGGGGGCGGGGGCGCGCCCTTCGCCGGGAGCCCATCCCCAGCCCACGAGCGGATCCTTGGTCACGTGGAGCACGATCTGCCCGAGATCCTTTCCCCCGTTTTGTGCCGGATCCTTGAGCTGACGGCAGAGCTCGCCCGGCTTAAGGCCCTCGAAGACCATCCGCATGGCGGGGGGCGGGAGGTGCCAATTCGGGGCGCCCGGCGGCATGTGAGCCCCCGCGAGGTTTTCGGTCTGGTGGCAGGCCGCGCACTTGACGGCGTACTGGCCGAGGCCAGCCGGCCCCCGCTTCACGCGCTGGGCGTGGGGGGAGCCGGAATCTCCCTGGAGGGGCTGGTCGCCCCGGGGATGGCAGTTGACGCAGCGCGGGTGAGCGAAGACGGGATAGGCCTCGAGGAATGCCTGGCGCGAGGCCTGGGCGGCGGCGTCTTGGGGAACGGTCTCCAAGACCACCCCGTCGGCGCGAGCGAGAGCGAAGAGCGAGGACGCCGCCATCAGGAAGAGGGGGGGCTTCATCGGCTCATCCTCCTTGGGCTCAGGCGCGAAGGTCTTGGGGACGGATGGGCAGGCGCCTCACCCGCTTCCCCGTGGCCGCAAAGAGGGCGTTGGCGACCGCGGGCGCGACGGGGGGCACGCCCGGTTCGCCGAGCCCGCCCGGCTTCTCGCGGCTCGGCATGATGTGGACCTCGACCCTCGGCATCTCATAGAGGCGGAGGAGGGGGTAATCGTGGAAGTTGCTCTGCTGCACGCGCCCGCGCTCTAAGGTGATCTCGCCGTGCAGGGCGGCGGAGAGCCCGAAGGTCACGGCGCCCTCGATCTGGGCCGCGATCGTATCGGGGTTCACGATCTTGCCGCAGTCGACGGCGCAGACGACGCGATGGACCTTGACCTCCCCCCCTTCGAACGATGCCTCCGCGACCTGGGCCACAAAGCTCCCGAACGACTCGTGGACGGCCAGACCCCGGCCGTGCCCCTTCGGCAGGGGGCTTCCCCAACCCGCTTCCTGCGCCGCCCGCTCGAGGACGCCTAGGTGACGCGGGTGATCTTTGAGCAGGGGTCGCCGGAACGCGAGGGGGTCGCGGCCGGCGGCGTGGGCCAGCTCGTCCATGAAGGACTCGACCACGAAGGCGGTGTGGGAGTGGCCGACGGAGCGCCACCAGAGCACGGGCACCCCGACCGTGGGGCTGTGCAGCTCCACGAGAAGGTTCGGGATCGAGTAGGGGATGTCGGCCGCGCCCTCCACCGAAGTGTCGTCGATCCCGTCCTTGACCATGACCTTCTCGAAGGGCGTGCCGGTGAGGATGGACTGGCCCACCAGCCGGTGATGCCAGGCCACGGGAGCGCCGGAGGCGTCGATGCCGCCCTCGATCCGGTCGTACCACATCGGCCGGTAATACCCGCCCCGGATATCGTCCTCCCTTGTCCAGACCACCTTGACGGGCTGTCTCACCGCCTTCGCCACCTCGACGGCCTCGACCACGAAGTCCGACACCGGGTTTGCCCGCCGCCCGAAACCGCCTCCCAGGAGGGTGGTGTGGATCTGGACCTGGTCGGGCTCGAGGCCGGCCGCCTTGGCCGCTGCCGCCCGGTCCACGGTCTGCATCTGCGTCCCCGTCCAGATCTCGCAGCTCGCGGGGCGGAGGTCCACCACGCAGTTGAGGGGCTCCATGGTCGCGTGCGCGAGGTAGGGCACCTCGTACTCGGCGGAGACCTTGGTCTTGGCTCCCTCGAGGCCGGCGATGTCGCCCAGGGCCTTGGCCCGACGGCCGGGCGTCTTCGCCAAGGCTGCGTACTGCTCCCGGAGCCCGGCCGTGGAGAGGGCGGCGTTCGCCCCCTCGTCCCATTCGATCTCGAGGGCGGCGCGCCCTTTCTTGGCCGGCCAGAACCCGGTGGCCACCACCGCCACCCCCGTCGGCACCTGGACCACGTCCTTGACGCCGGGCACGGCCCTCGCCCGGGCCGCGTTCACGCGGAGGGCTCGCGCCCCGAAGACGGGGGGCCGGGCAATGAGAACTGTTTGCAGCCCGGGGAGCCTCACGTCCAGGCCGAAGACCGCGGAGCCGTCGACCTTGGAGGGCGAATCGAGGCGCCTCGTGGGCTTGCCGACCAGCTTGAACGCGCTCTCGTCCTTGAGGGTGACCGCGGTCGGGAGGGGGAGCCTCTCCGCCGCCTCCGCCAGCTCGCCGTAGGGCAGGCGCCGGCCGCTGGGGGTGTGGATCACGAAGCTGTTCTCGGCCCGGCAGGACGCGGCCTCCACCCCCCACCTCTGGGCGGCGGCCGTCACCAGCATCTGCCGCGCGGTGGCCCCGACCTTTTGGAGCTGGTCCCAGGACGACCACACGCTGGTGCTGCCCCCCGTGAGCTGCATGCCGTAGGCGGTATGGTTGTAGGCGGGCGCCACCGGGGCCGACTCCACGCGGACCTTGCTCCAGTCGCACTCCAGCTGCTCGGCGATGAGCATGGCGAGGGCGGTGTAGATGCCCTGGCCCATTTCCGACTTGCCGATGATGAAGGTCACGCTCCCGTCGGGCCGGATCCGGATGAAAGCGTTGGGGGGATAAGGTACCGGGCCCTCCTCGGCCTGGGCGCGACCGCCCCCGGGGCCGGGGAGCCAGAAGCCGAGGATCAGGCCGCCGCCGGTGGCCGCGGAGGCCTTGAGGAAGGCGCGGCGGGGAAGTTGCGCCCTCACGGCCGGCCTCCCTTCGCGAGCTCGCCCGCCGCCCGATGGATCGCCCTCCGGATCCGGGGGTAGGTGCCGCAGCGGCAGAGGTTGCCGCTCATGGCGTCGTCGATGTCGCCGTCGGTCGGCCGGGGGTTCTCGGCGAGGAGGCAAGCGGCCGCCATCACCTGGCCGGACTGGCAGTACCCGCACTGCGGCACGTCCTCCGCCAGCCAGGCTTCCTGGACCACGTGCCGCGTCCCGTGCCCGAGCCCCTCGATGGTGAGCACCTTCTTCCCGGGCACCGCCGAGACCGGGGTCACGCACGAGCGGATGGCGTTGCCATCCACGTGCACCGTGCAGGCCCCGCAGAGGGCCATGCCGCAGCCGTACTTGGTGCCGGTAAGGCCCAGCTCGTCCCGGAGAACCCAAAGGAGAGGGGTGTCGGGCTCCACGTCGACCGTCCGCTCCATGCCGTTGACGTTCAGCTGGATCATGGGCCCTCCCGTTGCCCGCGAGTATGGTTCCGCGACCACCGACAGACAAGTACGTACTTTCTGGTAACCTACGCCCCGGAGGGTGACCATGACCCCGAGCCCAAACCCCGCTTGCGTCCTCGATGCGGACTGTCCGTCTCGCCAATTCCTCGCCCGCCTGGCCGACAAGTGGAGCGTGCTCGTGATCTACGCCCTCGAGGACGGCCCGCAGCGGAATGGCGAGCTCCAGAGGATGATCGGGGGGATCTCGCAGAAGATGCTGACCCAGACCCTGCGCAACCTGGAACGGGACGGCCTCGTGGCCCGCAAGGTCCACGCCGTGGTCCCGCCCCGGGTGGACTACGCGCTGACTTCTCTGGGGCGGTCCCTGGTCCGGCCCCTCGCCGTCTTTTGTGAGTGGGCGGAGCGCCACCTCCCCCAGATGATGGCCGCCCGCCTACGCTACGCCCCGAAGAAGCCGCTGCCGGAGAGGGTCGCGGTCCAGGGACGCTAGGTTCGGGGGCGGGAAGGGACGCCTCCCGCCGGCCCGGGAAGGAGGTCCGCGACGGCCGGCCGGCGCGGGCGATGATGCTAAAATCTCCGTCCCATGGCGACCGCGACCGCGAGCAAGGGGGGGATCCTCACCGCCTACGAGCCCGTCATCGGCCTCGAGGTCCACTGCCAGCTCCTCACCCGCACCAAGCTCTTCTGCTCCTGCCCCAACCATTTCGGCGACGAACCCAACACCAACGTCTGCCCGGTCTGCCTGGGCCTGCCGGGGGCCCTGCCCGTCCTCTCCCGACACGCCATCACCCTCGCCCTGCGGGCGGCCCTCGCCACCGGATGCACTCTCCACGAGACCTCGATCTTCGCGCGCAAGAACTACTTCTATCCCGACCTCCCCAAGGGCTACCAGATCTCCCAGTACGAGCGCCCGCTGGCCACGGAGGGTCACGTAGAGATCCCGGGGGGCGGCGCCTTCCGCCGCGTGCGCGTGCAGCGCATCCACGTGGAGGAGGACGCGGGCAAGCTCCTCCACGAGGGCTTCCCCTGGTCGACGGAGAAGAGCGGGGTCGACTTCAACCGCAGCGGCATCCCCTTGATCGAGATCGTGTCCCATCCCGACATGCGCAGCGCGGAGGAAGCCCACGACTACCTGACCGCGCTCAAGGCCCTTCTTCTCTACGCGGAGGTGTCCGACTGCAACATGGAGGAGGGCTCTCTGCGCTGCGACGCCAACGTCTCCGTGCGGCGGCGGGGCACGGAGCCCTTCGGCACCCGCACCGAGATCAAGAACCTGAACTCCTTCCGGAACGTGGCCCGGGCCATCGACTACGAGGTGGCGCGCCAGGTGGCGGTGGTGGAGGCGGGGCAGAAGGTGGTGCAGGAGACCCGGCTCTGGAACGCCGACCGGTCCGAGACCGCGTCCATGCGCTCCAAGGAGGAGGCCCACGACTACCGCTACTTCCCGGAGCCGGACCTGCCGCCCCTCGTGGTGGGCCGGGATTGGATCGAGGAGGTGCGGCGCTCCCTCCCCGAGCTGCCCGCGGACAAGCGGCGCCGCTTCGTGGCCGCCTACGGCATCCCGGACTATGACGCGGGGGTCCTGACCCTCTCCCGGGAGGTGGCCGACTACTACGAGGAGGTGGCGCGGGAAAGCGGCAGCGCCAAGGCCGCCTCCAACTGGGTGATGACGGAGGTCCTGCGCAAGCTGAAGGACGACGAGCGGCCCCTGGCCGCCTGTCCGGTCCGGCCCGGTCAGCTGGCGCAAATGATCCAGCTCATCGACGCGGGGACGATCAGCGGGAAGACCGCCAAGGACGTTTTCGAGAAGATGTGGTCCACGGGCGAGGGGGCGAAGCAAATCGTGGAGCGCGAGGGCCTCCTCCAGGTCTCCGACGAAACGGCCATCGAGACCGCCGTCGCGGAGGTCATGGCGGCCAGCCCGGTCCAGGTCGAGACGTACCGGAAGGGCAAGACCAACACTCTCGGTTGGTTCGTGGGCCAGGTCATGAAGAAGACAGGGGGCCGGGCCAACCCCCAGGTCGTCAACGCCCTGCTCAAGAAAGCGCTGGAGAGGAAGCCTTGAGGGGGGAACTTCGACCGCGCAATCTCGTACGTAGGCAGGGGCTTTATGTCTCGCCGTTCAACCCGTTGTTAGAGGAGCTCTCGACATGCACGTTCGCTTTGTAGCCGTGGCGGCCGCTCTCGGATTGAGCACGGTCGCTTTCGCGCAGTCCCCGAACCCGCGCGGCGTGGCTAGCGCCCCGTTGGGCGGCAAGACGGTCACGATCGAATACGGCCGCCCCGCCCTCAAAGGGCGCAACCTGGACCAGCTGCTGGGCGAGCTCCCCGCCGACCGCATTTGGAGGGCGGGCGAGAACCAGGTGACGACGTTCACCACGGAGACGGACGTCCTCGTCGGCGGCAAGAAAGTGCCGGCGGGCAAGTACACCCTATACGTCTACGCCCCCGCCACCGGCGACTGGGCCCTCGTCCTCAGCCGCGACCCCGGGCAGCCCCTCGGCCAGATCTGGGACAAGGCCCCCGCGGAGCTGAAGAATGCTCCCTGGCCTCACTACCGGGACTACCAGAAGAGCATCGCGGACAAGGAGGTCGTGCGGGCAGCCATGAAGCCGAGCCCGGCCGCGACCCCCGCGGACCTGTTCACGATCACGCTCAAGCCGACCCCGGACGGCGCCGGCCTCACCCTCGCCTGGGGCGAGAAGACCTGGTCGCTGGACCTGAAGGCCGCGAAGTAGACGAGTGGCGGGCCGGAGGCGGACCGCGCCTCCGGCCGCCGCGAACTCGCGCCATCAAGGCCGGGTTCATCCCCGGGCTCGCAAGGGAATAGGGACAAGAACGACGCCCCCTCCGGGGGGGGCAGGCCTTAGAGGACCAGGGCCTCGCGGTGCTCCCCGAACACCTCGCGCAGACGGCCCGCCACCTCTCCCACCGTGGCCCCGGCCAGGACGGCATCGATGATGGCGGGTACCAGGTTTTCCCCTGAGCGCGCGCGGTCGGCGAGGACGCCGAGGGCGGCCTTCCACGGGCCGGACGCACGGCGGGCCCGGAGGGCGCGCAGTCGCTCTACCTGCTCGCGCTCCAAGGCGGGATCGATGCGCAGGAGGACGGCCCCCGTCTCCTCGCCCTCCTCAAGGAACCGGTTCAGGCCCACGATCACGCGCTCCCCGGACTCGACTTCCTTCTGGAAGCGGTAGGCCGACTCCTGGATCGCGCGCTGGATCTCCCCCTGCTCGATGGCCCGGAGGGCCCCGCCTCTGGCTTCGATGCCTTCCAGGAGACGAAGGGCCTCCCGCTCCAAGGCCTCGGTGGCCGCCTCCACCGCGTAGGCGCCGCCCAGGGGATCCACGGTATCGGCCACCCCCGACTCGAAGGCGATGACCTGCTGGGTGCGCAGAGCCAGGCGGGCCGAGGCCTCCGTGGGCAGGGCCAGGGCCTCGTCCTTGCCGTTGGTGTGGAGGCTCTGGCAGCCGCCGAGCACCGCGGCCAGCGCCTCTAGGGCCACCCGCACCACGTTGTTGTCCGGCTGCTGGGCGGTCAAGGTCACGCCCCCCGTCTGGACGTGGAAGCGCAGCTGCTGGGCCTTGGGGTTCTTGACCGCGAAGCGTTCCTTCATGAGCCGGGCCCAAAGCCTTCGCGCGGCGCGGAACTTCGCGACCTCTTCGATGAAGTCGGAATGGCAGGCGAAGAAGAAGGAGAGGCGCTCTCCGAAACGGTCGGGGTCGAGGCCGGACCGCTGCGCCGCCCGCACGTACTCGAGGGCGTCGGCGAAAGTGAACGCGATCTCCTGGGGCGCGGTCGCCCCCGCCTCCCGGATGTGGTAGCCAGAGATGGAGATGGGGTTCCAGCGGGGCACGTGCTGGGCGCAGTAGGCGATGACGTCCGTGACCAGCCGCAGGGAGGGGGCGGGGGGATAGATGTAGGTGCCGCGCGCCGCGTACTCCTTGAGGATGTCGTTCTGCACGGTGCCGGAGAGGGCGGCGTCGGGGATCCCCCGCCGGCGGGCCACCGCGATGTATAGGGAGAGCAGGATGGCGGCGGTGGCATTGATGGTCATGGAGGTTGAGATGCGGTCGAGGGGGATCCCCGCGAACAGGGTCTCCATGTCCTCCAGGCTGTCGATGGCCACGCCCACCCGGCCCACCTCTCCCGCCGCCTGGGGGTCGTCGGAGTCGTAGCCGATCTGGGTGGGCAGATCGAAGGCCACGGAAAGCCCGGTGGTGCCGCTCTCCAGCAGGTAGCGGTAGCGGCGGTTCGACTCCGCCGCCGTCCCGAAGCCCGCGTACTGGCGCATGGTCCAGAGTCGGCCGCGGTAGCCGGCGGGGTGGAGGCCGCGGGTGAACGGAAACTGCCCCGGTTCTCCGATCGCGGTCTTTGGATCGGGCACGTCGCCGGGGCCGTACGCCGCGGCGCGGGGGAGCTCAGAGGCCGTCTGGTACGCGCGCGGCCTCTCTTCCCCCGGGCGGGGCGGGGCGGGTGACGCGGGCCTGGCCATGAGTCTTCACGTTAGCACAGGAGGCCGGGCCCGGGCAGCGTCCCACGCTTCCCGCTTGACAGCGCTGGTTGCCTCTCCGCATAATTTCGTAAGTGGCACAGATGGACCCGACAAGCGGCGAGGACGTCAAGCGGATGGTGCAGGAAATCGGCGCCACCATCCAGCGAACCCTGTCCGAGTCCTCGCAGATCGCCCACTGCCTGCACCGGATCAAGGCCGAGGGCTACGATGTCTCCCTGGTCCTCGAGGCCACCATCGGCTTCAACAAGACGGGAAGCCGGGAGAGCGCGGAGGTCTCCACCTTCGACTTCCGGGTGGAGAAGACCGAGCCCGCTCCCCTCAAAATGACGCCCCTCGACAAGAAGTTCCTCCGCTCGCTCAAGATCACGGTCGAAGAAGAGTAAAGCGGGCGCGGGCGCGCGCGCCCTCCTCCGGGGTCTAGCTTCGCGGGTTGATGGCCCCGCGCCCTGCGAACCGGGCCATGGGCCCGAGCTCCTCTTCGATGCGCAGGAGCTGGTTGTACTTGGCCATGCGGTCGGTGCGGGAGGCGGAGCCGGTCTTGATCTGGCCGCAGCTCGTGGCCACGGCCAGGTCGGCGATGGTGGTGTCCTCGGTCTCGCCGCTGCGGTGGCTCATCATGCAGGTGTATCCGGCGCGGCCGGCCAGGGCCATGCAGTCCAGGGTCTCGGTCAGAGTGCCGATCTGGTTCACCTTCACGAGCACCGCGTTGGCGAGCCCCTCCGCGATCCCTTGGGCCAGGATCTTCGGGTTGGTGACGAAGAGATCGTCCCCCACCAGCTGGATCTTGGCGCCGAGCGCCTTGGTCAGGGCCCGCCACCCCTCCCGATCTTTCTCACCCAGGCCGTCCTCGATGGAGACGATGGGGTAGGACTTGACCCACTTCTCGTACATGGCCACCATCTGATCCGAGGTCTTGGTCCCGCCCCCGGACTTCCTGAAGACGTACTTCTTCCCCTCGTGAAACTCGCTGGCCGCGGGGTCCAGGGCGAGCGAGACCTCTTTCCCCGGCGCGTAGCCGGCGGCGCGGATGGCATCCAAGATGGTCTCCAGGGCCTCCTCGTTCGACTTGAGGTCGGGGGCGAAGCCGCCCTCGTCCCCCACCGCCGTGCTGTAGCCTTTCTTCTTGAGAATGGACTTCAGGTGGTGGAAGACCTCGACCCCCGCGCGCAGCGCCTCCGCGAAGGAGGGGGCGCTGTGGGGGACGATCATGAACTCCTGGGGGTCGAGCTTGTTGTCGGCGTGGACTCCCCCGTTGATGATGTTCATGAAGGGCACGGGCAGGGTGCGGGCTCCGAGCCCGCCCACGTAGCGGTAGAGGGGAACCCCCGTGGCCTCGGCCGCCGCCTTGGCCACGGCCAGGGAGACGGCGAGGATGGCGTTGGCCCCCAGTCGCTTCTTGGTCTCGGTGCCGTCCAGCTCGATCATGAGCTGGTCGATCAGGGCTTGATCGAGGGCGTCCTCCCCGATGACCTGGCCGGAGAGGGCGTCGTTGACCGCCGCCACCGCCTTCTGCACGCCCTTGCCGAGGTAGCGCTTCCGGTTCCCGTCGCGCAGCTCCACCGCCTCCCGCTCCCCGGTGGAGGCCCCCGAAGGCACCGCGGCGCGGCCCAGGGCCCCTCCCTCGAGCACCACCTCCACCTCTACGGTGGGATTGCCCCGGCTATCCAGGATCTCGCGCGCGAAGACGGAATCGATGTTGGTCATGGCTCACTCCCTCGGTCTTCGCGTCCCGTCTTGGGGCTCCTTGAAACCTAGCCCCGGAGGGCGGGGTCCACGAGGATGTCCTCGCCCGGGGTCACCACCACCACCCCGCCCTCGGAGACCGTGTGGCGACGGCGATCCTCGGCCGGATCGTAGCCGATGATGGCCCCCTTGGGCACCTCCACGTTGCGGTCGATGATGGCGCGGCGCATCCGGGAGTTGCGGTGGACGATCGCGTTGGGGAGAAGGATGGAGTCCTGGATGTCGCAGTAGGAGTGCACGCGGACGTTGGTGGAGAGGATCGAGCGCTGCACCTCGCTCCCGGAGATGATGCAGCCCATGGAGACCATGGAGTCCGTGGCCCGCCCGCGGCGGCCGTCCTGGGAGAAGACGAACTTGGCGGGCGGGAACTGGGGCTGGTAGGTGCGCATCGGCCAGTCCGGGTCGTAGAGGTTGAAGATGGGATCGACCTGGATCAGGTCCATGGAGGCCTCGTAGTAGGCGTCGAGGGTCCCCACGTCCCGCCAGTACTTCGCCTCCTTCTTGTTCTCGTCCCAGAAGAGGTAGGCGTAGACGCGCTCGCCCCCTCCCATCAGCTTGGGGATGATGTCGCGCCCGAAATCGTGGCTGGTGTCCTCCTCGGCGTCCCGGGTCAGCTCCCGCACGAGGACGTCGGTGTCGAAGATGTAGATCCCCATGGAGCCGAGGCAGAAGCCGGCGTTGTGGGGAAGGGAGGGGGCGTTCTCCGGCTTCTCCTGGAAGCCGGTCACCCGGTTGTCCTCGTCCACCTCCAGGACTCCGAAGCGACTCGCGGCCGCCTGCGGCACTTCGATGGCGGCCACGGTCAGGCAGGCCCCGCGAGCGATGTGGACGTCCAGCATCTTGCCGTAGTCCATCTTGTAGATGTGGTCGCCGGAGAGGACGATCACCCAGCGCGGACTCTCCCGTTCCAGCGAGTACAGGTTCTGGTAGACGGCGTCGGCCGTGCCCAAGTACCAGTGCTCGCCCACCCGCTTCTGGGGGGGCAGGATCTCCACGAACTCCCCCAGTTCGCGGTTCACCACATTCCAGCCCATACGCACGTGGCGGTTCAGGCTCTGGGCCTTGTACTGGGTGGCGATGAAGATCTTGCGGAGGCCGGAGTTGATGCAGTTGGAGAGGGTGAAGTCGATGATTCGGTAGGGGCCGCCGAAGGGCACCGCCGGCTTGGCCCGGTCCCGGGTCAGCGGATAGAGGCGCTCCCCCGCTCCCCCGGCCAGGAGCACCGCCACCACGTCGCGGAGGAGAAGGACGTTCATAGGCCTGCCGCCGGCCTCGCACCCCCCGTCCCCTTCGCGGCCCCCCGCCCCCACCGGCGGTCGAGGCGGTCGCTCACAGGCGCGTCCGGAGGATGACCCGCGCGGGCGAGCCGTCGCCGCCGACGATCCGCAGGGGAAGGCACGCCATCTCGTATTCGCCCGCGGGCACCTCCGAGAGGTCGAGGCCCTCCACGATGACCACCCCCGCCCCCAGCAGGACCTGGTGGACCGGAAAATCGGCGGCCCCCGAGCGGTCGAGGGAGAGGTAGTCGAACCCGACGAGCTTAATCCCGGCCTGGGCGAGATAGAGGGCGGCGTCCCGGGAGAGGTAGACGTGGTCCTCCTGGAAGGCGGGCTGGCGCAGCTGCCCCGACATCCGCGTCTTTAGGAGGACCCGAATATCGTCCCGCAGGTCCTGGGCCTCCAGGTCCGCCCGCTCGATCCTCTCCCGCACCGAGAGCTCGACCACTCGCGCCTTGCCCATCAGGATCTCGAGGGGAAGCCGGTCCACCGCGTCCCCGTCGATCAGGAAGTGATAAGGGGCGTCGACGTGGGTCCCGGAGTGGGTCCCGATCACGATCCGGGCCGCGTTGAAGGGATCGCCCTTCGCGAGCTCGTGCGTGAACTCGAGCTCGAAGCGGGCATCGCCCGGATAGGTGGGGCCCTCGCGCACGAGGGGCACGGTCACGTCGAAGATCCTGTTCATGGGTATCCCGGAAGGAGACCACGGCTTTATAGCACACGAGAGCGCTCCCTTGCCATGAAGCGCGCGTACCCTTTTGCGCCGAGGCGGTGCTCAAGACGTCTTCGAAACGCTCGACGCCCCGACGCTTCTCGGACTGCGGTGCGGGCGCGAGGGGAGCCCGGTCCGCCGCCTCGGGAAGTGGAATAACCCCAACCCCCGCATGGTAGGCTCCACGTCACTCTCTGTCGGGAGGCCTCATGAGACGCGTGGTCCTGGCCTTTTTCGCGGCCGCCCTCTACTTCCCGGCCGGCGCCGGCGCCCAGCCCCTCCCCGAGCGTGACGTTCCGCCCGCGCTCCGGCCCTGGGTGGCCTGGATCCGGGACGAGGTTCCCGACCGCGCCTGTCCGGTCGTGCAAGGGACGGCGCTGTGCCTCTGGCCCGGACGGCTCGATTTGGTGCTCGGCGCTCCTGGGGGAACCTTCAAGCTCGAGGCCTACGCCGACCGCGCGCTCGATCTGCGCCTGCCCGGCGACGCCCAGCGCTGGCCACAGGACGTGCGTTTGGATGGCCGCCCGGCCGTGGTGGCCGTGTCGGAGGGCGGCCCCGCGGTCCGCTTGACGGCGGGCGCCCACCGTCTGGAGGGTCGCTTCGCCTGGAGCCACCTGCCCGACTCCCTGCCCGTCCCACCGCGACTGGCGCTGGTCGACCTCAGCGTGGATGGGCGCTCCGTGGCCCTGCCGCGGCGGGACGAGGCGGGGCTCGTGTGGCTCCGGGCGGGGGGCGAGTCGGCGGGCAAGGCGGAGAGCTTGCGCGTGCAGGCCTTCCGCCGCATCGTCGACGGTATCCCGCTCTGGGCGGAGACGCGCCTCCAGCTCGAGGTCTCGGGCAAGGCCCGCGAGGTCGAGCTCCGAGGCGCCCTCCTCCCCGGCTCCGTCCCCGTGGCCGTGAGCGGCGATCTCCCCGCACGCCTGGACGCTTCCGGACGCCTTCACGTACAGCTTCGAGCGGGCACCTTCGCGGTCGCCGTTCTCGCCCGCTTGGAGAATCGACCCCAGACCCTGACGCCCCCCCCGGTCTTCGAGCCCTGGCCGGCGCGGGAGGTGTGGGTCTTTGCCGCCGACGAGAGGCTGCGACAAGTCGAGCTCTCGGGGCTCGCGCCCGTGGACTCCTCGCGCACCGACCTCCCCGCCGAGTGGCGCAAGCTCCCCGCTTTCGCGGTGGAGGCGGGCGCCCGGCTCACGCTGAAGGAGGTCCGGCGGGGCGAGCCGGTGCCCCCGCCCGACCGCATAAGGCTCCACCGGGAGCTCTGGCTGGACCTGGCGGGGGGGGCCTTCACCGTGCGCGACAACTTCTCGGGCGCCCTCTCGCGGACGTGGCGGCTCGACCTGCAGCGGCCGGGGGAGTTGGGGCGGGCCGCCCTGGACAGGACCGACCAGCTCATCACGTCGAACCCGACGACCCAAGCCCCGGGGCTCGAGCTCCGCCGCGGCGCCTTGAACCTGGAAGCGGACTCGCGAGTTCCCCGCTCTGGACGGCTGCTCGCGGTGGGGTGGTCGGCCGACGTCGAGCGGCTGGAAGGAACCCTGCACCTCCCGCCCGGCTGGTGGCTGCTGGCCGCCACCGGTGTCGATGAAGCCCCCGGGGCCTGGGCCGCGCGCTGGACGCTGCTCGGCTTCTTCTTCGTCCTCATCGTGGCCTTGGCCACGGGCCGGATCTTTGGCCGGGGCTGGGGTGTCGTCGCCCTGCTGGCCATGACCCTGACCTATGCGGAGCCGGAAGCTCCGTTCCTCGTGTGGCTCAGCCTGCTGGGCGCCACCGCCCTCTCCGCGGTCGCGCCCGCGGGGCGGTTGGCGGGCGTCTCTCGCCTCTGGCGCGCGGTGAGCGTCCTGGCCCTCCTCCTCTGCCTCATCCCTTTCCTGCGTGACCAGGTGAGGGAGGCGCTCTATCCGCAGGTGGGGAGGGGCGAGGGCATCCCGGATTTCTTCGTCGCCGGCTCCCACGCCGCTCGCGCACCCGCCGCGCCGCCCCCCGCCAACCAGGCCCCCATGACGCCCGAAGCCGCCGACAAATTGAAAGCCCTCGGATACGTCACCGAGGAGGGAATCGAAGGTGGGGTGGCCGGCGGTGTCGTGGGGGGCAAGCTCGGAGGCCTGGCGCGAACGAGGAAGAGCGCCGACGAGAAGACGATCGCCAAAGACGAGGCGGAGCCGCGCGCGAAGGCGGGCCGTCAATACGCTTCTTCCCTGAACGTCGCCCTCGAGCAGGACCCGCGGGCCGTCCTCCAGACCGGACCGGGAGTGCCGAGTTGGTCGTGGCGGAGCTATCCCCTCGCGTGGTCCGGGCCCGTGAAGGGCGACCAGACCGTGCGCCTCTTCCTGATCTCCTCCGGCCTGAACCGGCTGATCACGTTCCTCCGCCTGTTGCTCGTCCTTCTTCTTGCCGGGCGGCTCTTGGTGGGCGGGGGGCTTCGGCTCTCGGCCGGCGCGCCCGCGGCGCTCATGCTCGCTCTGCTTGCCCTGACCCCCACGCCCGCCGGCGCCCAAGAAGGCGGCGCCTTTCCCGACCGCGCCCTCCTCGAAGAGCTGAAGCGCCGTTTGACCCGTCCCGAGCCCTGCCAGCCCAACTGCATCTCCACCTCGTCGCTGCGCCTGCGCCTCGCGGAAGGGGGGCTCTCCTTCGAGGCCGAGGTCCACGCCGCCGACGCGGGGGCCTGGGCCATTCCCGGCCCCCCGACGAGCTGGGCCCCGAGCCGGGTCCGCGTGGACAATCAGCCCACGAGCGCCCTCGCCCGCCTGGATGACGGCTTCCTCTATGTGCGGGTCTCGCCCGGGGTCCATCGTCTCGAGGTCGCGGGGCCAGCCCCTCCCGCGGACACCCTCACCTTGCAGCTCCGCGACCGCCCCCAGCAGGCGAGCGCGGACGCACCGGGGTGGGAGATCGCGGGCCTGCGCAGGGACGGCCCGCCGGACATCTCCATCCAGCTCAGCCGTCGTCTTCGCGCGGGCGAGCACGCGCGCGAGGAGGCCGGCCAGTATGCCCCCTGGCTCGAGATCAAGCGCACGCTCAGCCTGGGCCTGACCTGGCGCGTCCGGACCGAGGTTCATCGGGTGAGCCAGACCGGCTCCCCCGTCTCCCTGAGCATCCCGCTCCTCCGCGGCGAGGCGCCGCTCGAGGCCGACCTCGAGACCAAGGATGGTGTCGCCCGTGTCGCTCTCGGTCGCGACCAGGCCGAGGCGGGCTGGTCCTCCACCCTGCCCTTGAGCGACGCCCTCAGCCTGAAAGCGCCCGAGGGCCAGCCCTGGTCCGAAGTCTGGCAGCTGGAGTGCGGTGTGATCTGGCAGTGCGAGGCCGATGGGCTCCCTCCGGTGAGCCGGGAGAGCCAGGGCGTGCTGGCTCCCGAGTTCCGCCCCTGGCCCGGCGAGTCCCTCACGCTCCGCTTCCGCCGCCCGCAGGCGGTGGCGGGCCCGACCGTCACCGTGGATTCCCTCCGCATCGACACGACCCCGGGCGGGCGCCTGAGCACGACCGTTCTCACCTTGGCCGTACGCGCCAGCCGCGAGGAGTCTTTCGTGCTCACCATCCCCCCCGACGCCGAGGTCCAGGAGGTCACGGTCGGCGGTACGGCCCGGCCCGGTAAGCCCGACCAGGCCGGCCTGCGTCTCACCGTGCCCGCGGGCACGCAGGCTGTGATCGTGAAATGGCGCGAGCCGCGGGGCATGAGCCTCTATCACCGTGTCCCCGCGGTTGGCTTGCCCCTCCCCGCGGTCAACGTCGAGACCACGCTGCATCTGCCCGACAACCGGTGGCTCCTCTACGCGCGGGGGCCCGCATGGGGCCCCGCCGTGCTCTTTTGGAGCTACTTGGGCTTCGCGCTCCTCGTGGCCTTCTGCCTCGGCCTCTTCGCGGAGAGCCCGCTCGGGGTCGGGCAGTGGCTGCTCTTGGCCCTGGGCCTCACCCAGACGTCAGCCCTGGGCGGGGTTTTGGTGGCCGGTTTGTTCGTCGCGCTTTCCTGGCGCGCGCGGCAGCCCAGATCATCGGCCCTGGCCCACGATGCCCTCCAGGTCCTGCTCGCGGTCTGGGTGGCGGCGGCGCTCGTCCTGCTCTACGACGTCGTTCAGACGGGACTCTTGCTGCGGCCCGACATGCAGGTCGCGGGGGCGGGGAGCACCAACACCGTCCTGCGCTGGTACACGGACCGCATCGACCACACCAGCCCTTCCGCCGGCGTCTTGAGCCTGCCCCTTTGGACTTACCGAGGCCTGATGCTGGCCTGGGCGCTTTGGCTGGCCAAAAGCCTCTTGCGCTGGGGCGCTTGGGCCTGGCGAGCCTTGGCCGCGGGCGGCTGGTGGCGGCCCCTGTCGCGCCCACGTCGGAAGGCCGCGGCCGCCCCGGACGCCGCGCCCGCCTCCCCTCCTTCCGGCCCGCCGGCTTCGGGGGGGCCCGTGGAGAGCGGGGCAAAGGGGCTGTGATCGACTCATCGGGCCACAACATGAGCAGATCGTGTGTTTACTCTCTATACGCTCGCAAAATCGCAGTTGACAGGGGGAACTCAGCCTGTTAGCTTCGAGGGACACGATGGGATCCCTCTCCGCAGCACGGATGCGTGCGGCGATCCTCCACCATCGGGGGGCCGCAGCACTCCTTGCCCTCCTTTTCACTGATGTGGCCTTCGCCGCCGAGGGCGGCGGAGTCGTGGGCTGGGTCGAGAACACCCAAGGGGCTCCCGTGGCGGGAGCGGTGATCTCGGTTTTCGGGAAGGGGATGCGGGGCGGCGGCCTCGTGACCCTCTCCGACAGCGCGGGCTGGTTCACGCTGCCCGCCCTTCCCGCGGGCTCCTACCGGCTGCGCGCGCTCGGCCCCGGCCACCTGCCCGCGCCCGCGCGCGAGGTCACGGTTCTCCCCGACCGGGACTCCCTGTTCACGCTCAGCCTCACCCCCATCGGCGAGAAGCCGGGGCCCGAGCGGGAGTCGGCGACCGCGGACATGATCAGCGACATCGTCGCCCTGCGCGAATGGCGATGGCTGCTCCGCCACAAGCGCCGCTCGGTGCTGGAGGAGCGCAACGAAGAGCCACCGCTGGGCGTGATGACCGTGACGAGCGTGACGCCGGTCGAGCCGAAGCTCCTGGAGCGCGCCGTCTCCTGGCTGCCAGAGCTGGCGGGGACGGTGGAGCTCGTGGCCAGCCCCGCCACCCTGGGGCCGGACGCCCTGGGCATGGAGGGGACGCCCACCGGCCTGGGCGTCTTGCGGCTGCAGGGCCGCCTGGCCAGCGGGGGCCGGTGGAGCGTGGGCGGTCTCGTCGCCGATCGCGAGACCACGACCTGGCGGATGGCCGCGGAGTTCGTCCTCGAGCCCAGCTCGGCGCACGAGGTGCAGACGGGAGCCGGATACGGGAGCCGCTGCCTGCGTCCCTTGCTCGCCACCGACGACACGGGCAGCCTGGACGTCCGCAACGCGGGCGCGATCTTCGTGAAGGACCGGTGGCGGGCCACGGATCGGCTGACCACCACCGTGGGCGCGCGCTACTCCTTCATCGGCTTCCTGCAGGACAGCAACCACCTGGACCCCCTGGTGGCCGTGGAGTTCCAGGCCGATCGCCACACCCAGGTCCGGGGCTCGTGGTCCGCGCACACGCTCGCCCCGGGCGGGGACCTGCTCAC
>DATMML010000108.1 GCA_035570235.1 Vicinamibacteria bacterium
CCTGCCAGGCGCGCCGTCGACGGAATGGACGCGGCTATGGCTGAGAGCGGGTTCCAGGAACCACTCTTCACGTCGTACTCCAGTAGATTCGCCTTCTGATCTCTAGCAAAGTGATCCTTGCAAAGGCTCCTACCGGCGCTATCGGTCTCCGACCGGTCCGCCGCGCCACGTCGGGAGGGCTCGATGGTCGACGGCAACGTCGAAGGCGGCGCGAGCCAGAAGGCGCGTCGAGTCCAGCGTGGGTAGCGGAGAGGCGTCGGGCGTCACCAGAAGGGGGATCTCCGTGCACACGAGGGCGACGGCGTCGCAGCCCCGTGCCGCCAGCCGCTCGATGATGCGAACGTACTCCTGAAGCGAGCTTGCGGTGAACACACCGTTGACCAGTTCATCGAAGATGATCCTGTTGATGATGTAGCGCTCGCCCGCATCTGGCACGTCTGCGGCTATCCCACGGCCGGCGAACGCTGTGGGATAGACCGGACCGTCCATTAGGTACCTGGTGCCAAGCACGCCGACGCGCCTGCGGCCATCGCGAGCGGCGCGGTCGGCGACCACCTCAGCGATGTGCAGGCCGGGAAGGGCAAGCTCCTCACCCGGTTGTTCAAGAGCCAGGTGTGCGGTGTTGTCCGGGCAGACGAAGAAGTCAGCGCCCGCACGGGCGAGTCGCTGCACGCTCACGGCCAACGTGGCTCGGATCGAAATGTAGTCCCCTTCGTCCCACGCGGGCATACTGCGTGCCAGGGCGATGCAGTCCAGGGTCACATCCGGGTGTTCATGGGGGCCTAGCTCACGGAACCCCTCCTGGCAGAAGGCTCGGAGGCAGAGCGCGGCCCCCTCCGCGCTGTGGGCGAGAATGCCAAGGTGCTTGATAATGGCTCCTCCCTAGGCGCGAGCAATTCGCAAGATTGCCGCGATGGAGCGATCCACGTCCGTTTCGGTAGTGGCCCAAGAGATCACGCTCACACGCATCGCCGTCTTACCCTGCCAGACGGTCACGCCGGCCCAGCACGTTCCCTCGTCCTGAATTGCCGCGATCACCTGGCGCGTGCGCTCCGCGTCGCCGAAGGACACGAGCACCTGGTTGAGAACCACGTCGTTGAGCACGGGGCACCCAGCATCGCTGAAACCTTCCGCAAAGCGGTTCGCCAGGCGGCAGTTGCGCTCCACGAGATCCGCGAGCCCCGTTCGGCCGAGCGCACGGAGCGACGCCCAAGCGTCGACCCCGCGAGGCCGGCGGGACACTTCAGGAGTGTAATCCGATGGATTGGTTTGATCGCTTGGAAGGTAGTCGGCATTGATCGCCATCGACTTCCGCAGTGCCTCGCCGTCGCGCACGATCGCCATGCCGCAGTCGTAGGGAGCATTCAGCCACTTGTGGGCGTCGGTGGCCCAGGAATCCGCGAGCTCGAGTCCATCCGCGAGGTGAGCCCGCGCCGGCGCGGCACGCGCCCACAGACCAAAAGCCCCGTCGACATGAACCCATGCCGGCGCTCTCGACGCACGCACGTACTGGATGACCTCCTTGAAGGGATCAAAAGCACCGGTGTTCACGTTCCCCGCCTGCAGGCACACGATCGTCGGGCCAGAAATGAACGGGAGTGCATCTGCGCTCATCCGGCCCTGCGAATCCACGGGAACCTTGACGACGCGGTTGCGTCCCAGACCCACGACGCCAAGCGCCTTGAAAAGCGTCGGATGCGCTTCGGCACCCGCGATTACAGTGATTGGCGGCGCGCCAAACAGCCCGTCAGCCTCGACATTCCATCCGACCCGAGCGAGAACCGAGCACCGGGCGGCGGCGAGTGACGTGATGTGCGCAACCGTGGTTCCGGTGACGAAAGCGCCCACGGAAGCGCGTGGGAGTCCGAGCAGCTCGATTGTCCAACGAAGCGCGATCTGTTCCAGCGTAGTGCTGCCCGGAGACGAGACAAAAAAGCCTCCGTGTTGTTCCCACGCCGTTGAGAGCCAGTTCGCCGCGAGCGCGGCCGGCAACGCCGAGCTGTTCACGAAGCCGAAGAAACGCGGACCAGCAATCGCCATCGTGGCGGGAGAGCCGATGCGGTCCAGCTCCTCGACGACCTGGTCAGCAGACATCGGACTGTCCTGAAGAGGGACATCGAATGCTTTCAGCCCCGCGAGCGCTTCCTGGCTGGGAGCGACGCGACGCTCGCCAATGCCATTGAGATAGCGCGTGGAGCGATCGGCGACATCGGCGAGTACTTGCCAGGTCCTGCCGGCGGAGGTTCGAGCATCAGTCATGGTCGCATGCCGGGTGAATGCGCGGCTTTCTAATACAACCGGTCCGGGTTATCCGCCCGGACCCACCGGGCGAAGGCGGCGACCGGCGGCGTCATCTTGGGAAGCACGACTTGGGAAGCACGACCCCCATCTTCTCGAGATTCTCGTAGAAGGACATAGAACTCCTAGTCGTTGAGACTCCCGCGACGAGACCCTCGACCACTAGGAGAGCAGCTCCCCGACGATCCGGTCGACGTGGATGCGCGTCGTATCGAGGAAGGGGATTCCGACGTCCCTAGCCTCGCGCAAGAGAAGGGGTAGCTCGGTTCCTCCCAAGACAAGCCCCTGGATCTGCTGTTCCCGGCGCATCCGCTCGATGATCGCGAGCAGTCCCTCGCGCGTCTCCGGCCGAAAGACCCCCTTTTGCAGCTCGCCGAGGTAGATCTGGTGGATGTAGGCCTGTTCGTCCGGCGCGGGTAGGACCAAGAGGATACCCCGGGCCGAGAAGTCAGATTGAAAGAACTGGCCCTGCATTGTGAAGCGGGCGCCGATCAGTCCCATATGCTTCAAGCCGAGCCGTTCGGCTGCGAGCCCCGCCGCCTCCACGATGCTAATCAACGGGAGGCGCGATCGCTCGCGCACACGCTCGAACACAAAGTGAGCAGCGCAGGCCGAAAGGAACCCGAAGTCAGCCCCTGCGTCAGCGAGCCGGTTCATCTCCGTCGCCAGGAACTCCGTCGCCCCGGCCTTGTCGTCGGCTTCGAAGAAGGCCAAGAGACGGCTCAAGTCCACGCTGTTGATCAGGATCGGTGGATAGCCGCCGTCGGGCCTTCGCTCCCGAAACGAAGCGATCATGAGGCGGTAGTAATCGATGGTAGCTTCCGGCCCCATCCCCCCGAGCATTCCAATGGTCTTCATCTTTCCATCGAGCGTAGCTTGCCGCTTAAGATCCAGAACAGCATCAGATCGCAGTAATCGGTTGCGGCACAGCGCCAGGGATTTGGAGGTTGGCCTCCAAGTCCCATCCCGCGGATACCGCGCGAAACACGCTCAGGTCATGCGGTGGCACAGCTTTCCGAGGGCGCCGAGGGCGTGCTCGATGACCGGGGACCAGGGCGCGCCGCAGCTCAACCGGACAAAGCCACGGTGGCGGCCCCGGGTCGAAAAGATCTCCCCGGGCAGGATGGCAATGCCCTGCTCTAGCGCATGCCGGTAGAGCTCCGTGCCGTTCACTCTGGGAGGCAGTTGGACCCAGACGAGATTGCCGCCCTCCGGCCGCGTCAGGCGCGTGCCCGGAGGGAAAGCCTCAGTGACCGCGTAGACGACGCGTGACACCTGATCCGCCAGACGGAGCCGCAGCCGCCGCAAGTGCCGTTCGAAGTGGCCGTGCTCCAAGACGCGGGCGAGGCTCAGCTGCGACAGGGAGGCGGTAGCCATCGAAGTGATGCCCTTGAGGAAGCGCGCTCGATCGCGGAAGCGGCCGGCCTCTATCCAACCCAGCCGCAGCCCGGGCGCCAGGGTCTTCGAGAACGAGGAGCAGAGCAATACCAAACCCGCCGCATCGAACGCCTTCGCTGCGGGCGGGCGCACCTCTCCGAAGGCCAGGTCGCCGAAGACGTCGTCCTCGATGAGCGGCACCTGCCGGCGCGTGACGAGGGCAACCAGCTCCTCTTTGGCGGCGCGGCTCATCACGCAGCCCAGCGGGTTGTGGGATGTGGTCATGCACACCACAGCCTTCGGATAGTGCCGGGCGATGGCGTGGTCCAGCAGGTCGAGTCGGATCCCGCGGCCGGGCTCCGCCGGTACCTCGACCACTCGCAGCCCCAGCGACTCCGCGGCCTGGAGAATCCCGAAATAGGTGGGGCTCTCCACTGCGATCAGGTCGCCAGGCCGAGTGACCGCACGCAGGCAGAGGTTAAGCGCCTCGAGCCCCCCGGCAGTCACCAGGATATCGTCGGGATCGAGTGTGCAGCCGGCGGCGAAAGCACGTCGGGCGAGCTGACGGCGCAGCTCCGGGTGACCGGTCAGCGGACCGTAGCCGGCGCTGTGCCCGGGTTCGTCGGCCAACACGCTTCGGACGGCGCGGTTCAAGTGACGCAAGGGGAGCCACGCGGGGCACGGCGCGGCCACGCCCAAGGGCACCAGTCGCGTTTCCTGGGTGCGGCCGAGCACCTCGCTCACCTCGTTGGCGATGCTCACCGGGACCGGTGCGATTGGGCCGGGGCGTGAACGCGGCAGGAGATGGGCAGCCGGCGGAGCAGAAACGAAGTAACCGGATCGCTCGCGCGCAACGAGCAGTCCGTCGCGCTCCAGGCTGAGGTAGGCCTGAGTGACGGTGGAGATGCTCACGGCTTCTTGGCGGCTCAAGACGCGTACCGAAGGCAGCCTGTCTCCCGGAGACAGGACACCGCGAGCGATCTGCGCACGCAGCCGGGCGGCCAACCGCGCATACAGATAGCTGGCTTCCTCCGGCCCCTCTGTCCTGGTTGAAGTGTGTGGAATCTGCATCTGTTACGATAGTACACCACCAGCTCGATTTGCAGCGTGACGCGATAGGGGCCGTCATTGGGTCGACGTGTTGGCAATTGGACAAACCTCGTTCGTCATCCTCCAGAGCCGAAGGTTATAGGTTTGAGCCCTATCGGGAGTACCAATCAGTCTTGGGGTTCAGTACTCAGGGTCTTGCGTCCCCGACTTCCGGCCGGGCTGGATCCACGGTGAGCGCTTCGGGGTCGAAGCCATCGAAGCGGGCGCTCTCGATCACGAGACGGTGGAAGTAGTTCTCCTGTAACGGCACGCGGGTTCCTTCGGGCGGTGGGAGCGTAATTGTTTGCTCGAAGGCGACCATGACTCCATCCTGACGCTTGTAGGCGCCGTAGTGGATTGTGCCCGCGGCAAACACCTTCATCAGAGGGCGCATCACGGGAGAGCTGAGCGGCACCGCGTCGCGCAGTGTGTAGCGAACGACGTCGATGAGGTGGGTCGCGGGATTGATCCAGAGGACGTACTGATCGTGCTCGGCGTGCGGCGCCGGTGAGCCCCAGGTCACAAACACTTTCTCATACGTTGCGGCAAGGTACTGGCCTTCACCTGCATAGAGGATCACGGGCGCCGATAGCATCCGGAAGG
>DATMML010000109.1 GCA_035570235.1 Vicinamibacteria bacterium
CTGCCCAGACGGAGGGTGTCACGGCGTCCGAGATCCTCATTGGCTCCTGCGCTGCGCTCGAGGGCCCCGCCAACGCTCTGGGCACGCAGACCGTGCTCGGAGCCAAGGCCTATTTGAACCACATCAACGAAGGCGGCGGGGTCAACGGACGAAAGATCCGGCTCCTCAGCTACGACGACGGCTACGAGCCGACCAAGGCGGTAGAGTGCTTCAACCGGTTGCGGGCGGAGCCCGTTTTTGCAGCCGCTTTCTTCGTGGGAACCCCGACTGCGGTCAAGCACGTCGCCCTAGCGGAGCAGTACAAGATTCCTCTCGTCGGCCTCTTCACCGGCGCCCAGATTCTGCGTGAGCCCTTCAAGCGCTACGTGATCAACGTGCGGGCCTCCTACTACGACGAGACCCGCGAGCACATTGACAACCTGTGGCAGGTGCTCGGCCTGCGCAAGCTCGGCGTCATCTACCAGGACGATGCCTTCGGCATCGCCGTCTTGGACGGAGTGAAGCTCGCTCTGAAGAAATACAACGCCGCCCCCGTGGCCCTTGGTACCTTTCCTAGAAACACCCTAGACGTCGCCAAGGGCATGGAATCAGTGCGGGCGGCGGATCCCGAGGCGGTGGTCATGGTGGGTCCCTATGCCCCCGTGGCCGAGATCGTCAAGAGGGGCAAAAAAAGCGGCTGGAATCCCCTCTACTTGACCGTGTCCTTCGTGGGCACAGAGTCCTTCATGAAGGAGGCCGCGGAAGCCGGCGAGGGCACGGTGATCACCCAGGTCGTTCCTCCCTACACCCGCGTGGACCTTCCTACAGTCGTCTTCTACCTAACAACGCTCAAGAAGTATTTCCCAGATGCCCAGCCCAATTTCGTCAGCTTCGAAGGCTTCGTCGACGCCCTGGTCCTCGTGGAGGGATTGAAGCGAGCCGGTCGCGACCTCAGTCGCGAAAGACTCATCGATGCCATAGAGTCGATCAAAGATAAGGACATAGGGCTCGGCCCCCGCCTCATGCTCAGCTACAGCGCGACCGACCACTCGGGCTTCCACCGCGTCTACTACTCGGTGATCCGCGCCGGCCGGGTCGTAGCCTTCACCGACTGGAATGATCTGAAGAAGAAACACTGACCCGGTGACGGCGACTCCGTGGACCCACGCTTCCCGACGACCCAGGACCGCTTCCGGCGCGGGCACGCCGCGGCCCTACTCGAACAGGTCCCCCTTCCACAGGGGCTGGCCGGCAAGCGACGTGTAGGCTCCCCACGCCGCCAGACCCAGGATGCTCGCAAACAGGAAGACGGTGCTGCCCGCATACCAGGTCGAGAGGCTATTGGCGACAGGGGCATTGAGCAGGAGGTCGGCAACGAGGAGGCCCGCCGCCAGCGACACGAGCCCGAAACGCAGCACCACGATGACGGCAATTGAGTAGATCATCACCTGCACCGGCGCCTCCACGCCCGGGTGGTCGGACCCGAGTACCTTGAGCGAGGTGAAGAGCAGGACGAACGCCACTGCCGCCAGCCACTGCCTCCGCAAGAGGGCGCGCAGCAGGAACAGCAGGAAGAAAAGGGTCAGGGCGCCGCGGATGGAGTACAGGCCATGCATCAGTCCGTGCCCGAGCATTCTCCGACCGCCGAGCAGGAAGTCGGTGGACCCCAGATAAGGGGGGGCACCGAGGGTCCCCTGAAGCCGAAAGAGGGCGTGATAAGTGAGGGCCCACACGAGGCCGAAGAGCACCCCGAACAGCATGTCGCGGCCCGCCAGGGGATCCCGGAGCCTGCCCGCCAGGAGCCGGCTCCAGGAGATGATCGTCTGCGGCCAATGCCTGCGAACGTAGGGCTCGAGGGCGACGTACATGACCCAGGTGAAGCCGGCAAAGAAGAGCGAGTTGGCGACGGCGGCGATGAGTATGGCAAAGAGGGCGCCGCCCGTCACGAAGTGCCCACGGCACAGCCAGAGCGCCAGTCCGAGGAGGAAGACCAGGCTCCCGAGGCGCACGGCCCCCAGGCGGTCTCCCCGGCCTCGGCTGTAGTTCAGGCGCGCCAGGAGAGCGGCGGCGGCGAGCATCGACAAGAGCACTGCGATCCCCAAGATATCTCGAGCTTTCTCCCCCGATGTCTGTTCGGACGGCTGCATGCGGCTGGCCCTGGTCCAGGGGCCAGTCAAGGCGAAGAAGACCGGCTTCCCGTGCCAGGCCGCCGCCTCCACTCGCAAGTGGCGAATGCTGCCGGGCCAGGCCCCCGTCCAGGCCGCCCGCACATCGGACGCCGCCAAAGAGACCCAGACGGGAGCCGCCGGCTGGAGCCGGGCCACGTCCAGATCAGCCGCGGCGAAGAGAGGCGCCCAATCGGGCGCCGGGTATGGCTGGGCGGCCTCCTCCTTTTCCTGCGGTATGACCTGCAGATATGTCAGGCGCCCCTGCGGATCCAGGTGCACGCTAGTCATTCCCGACAGCGTCGGGGCCGGATCGTCCGGGGTCACGATGCCGGGAGTCAGCGTGTCATCCATAAACCCGAGGACGGTCATGCTGTGGGGGCTGGAGCGATACCAGAAGGAGAGCGGTGAAGGGCGGCCCGAGAGCACGGTGCGCCAGTCGGGCCGCGGCTTGTCGTTCGATTCGACGTAGCGCATGAAGTCGGTGTCGAACGTGAGGCCCTGGGCGGTGTCCATGGGCGTGGCCTCGTATCCGAGCCGCCGCAGGGTTTCCCGCGCCTTTTGCGTCAAGACCTCGGGCGAGCTCTCCAGGCCGAGCGCCGAGAGCCCGCTCCCCCCCACGCTCATCGCCCAGACGAGGGCAAGGCCGACGATCACGGCCCCCATGCCCGCAGCCGCAGCGCCCCGCGACAGCCCCGTCATCGACCCCGCGGCGGCGACGACCTGCGGTGCGGGCGTCTCTCCGGCCGCGAGCGCGGCGGCCAGCGGGTCGCCGCCGGGCAGCGCCTGCGCGACGGCCAGCGCGGACGGTGGCCGGTTCGCCGGATCGCGCTCCAGGCAACGCAGGATCACCCGGTCCAGCGTCGCGGGCAGGTCCGTCACCAGTGACGACGGATTCGGGGGCGTCCCTTCCCGGCGCGAGCGCGCGGCTTCGGCAAGGGTCCGGGCTTCGAAAGCGCGCTTGCCCGTGAAGATCTCATAGAGGAGCAGACCCAGGGCGTAGATGTCGCTGCGGGCCGTCACCTCGCTGTTCTCAAGCTGCTCGGGGGACATGTAGGCGGGGGTGCCGCTGCGGAGGTCGGTCCCGGCCACTTGATCAGCGAGCGCGGCCAGCCCGAAATCGGTCAGGAGGACCTGCCCCTGGCCGTCGAGCATGACGTTGGCCGGCTTGAGGTCCCGATGCAGCACGCCTTTCTCATGAGCGGCGGCCAGCCCGGCGCACACCCCACGGGCCACCTCCGCGGCCTTGTCCGTGGGAAGACGACCGATGCGCCGCAGCAGCGATGCGAGGTCCTCGCCATCAACGTATTCCATGCAGAGGAAGTGCACGCCCTCGGCCTCGCCCACGTCGTAGACCCGGCAGACGTTGGGGTGTGAGACGCGGCGGGCGATCCGGACCTCCCCGCGGAGCCGGGCCAGCATCTCCTCGCCGCCGCTGGTCACCAGCGGAAGGAACTTGAGGGCGACCCGCTGGCCGAGGGTCAGGTCATCGGCGCGGTAGACCTCACCCATTCCGCCTCGGCCTAGCAGCGCGACGATCCGGTAGCGGCCCGCGAGCACGGTGCCGGGGGCGAATCGCCCGTCTTGGCCCGAGGTCGGCGAGGAGCGGGACGGCGAGGCGGATGCGCCCGGTGAGGGTGCGGGCCGGGGCGCCGGCTCCGGGGAACTGAAGGTCGCCAAGGCGTCCGAGACGAGGAGTTGACCGCAGGACGAGCAGACACGGCCACGGGCTGGGTTGTCGGTCCCGCAGCTGTCACAACGAATCACGAACGCCTCAGACATGGTCCGCCAAGTCTACACCGTCGCTTGTCGCTCGCTGCCGCGAAGGGCCAGCCTCCAGCAGGAACGCGATGCTCGCGAACGACACCCCGCCTCGCTAAGGCTCGAGCATGGCTCGCGTGGGAACCAGCTTCTCCGACTCCACATCGGCGACACTGATCGCGGGATAGCCGACGCTGTCGGTGGCGCTCGCGCGCCAGGCGTCAACGACGAGATTCCGGAGGGCAGAAGCGCCGGCGGCGAGCCGCGAGATCACGAAGCGCTTCGCCTCCGGCGAGCCCTGCTCGAAGGCAGCCGCTTTCTCGAGCTCGTAGAGCGGAATCACGAGCGCGTGCGAGGACAGCAGAGTCGTCGTAATGCTGCTTTCCGCGGGGCAGTTGCACGCCTCATAAGGAGCCATCTCCGAGAGCACGACGTCCAGAGTCACGTGGCGGTTGACGAAGGCCCCTTCGAACCGCTCGTGAATGGTCTTCGACGGGCTGTAGCCCTTGGGGTTCGGCAAGGGACCCCAGCCGTTGTAGTGCACCGACGTGTGAAGCGGCTGACTGGCGTCTCCGACGTAGTGCGACCACACGCCGATGTCTCGAATGGTGATTGATTCGCGCAGGATCCGGTCCGCGGTGAACCAGGCGCGGTCCTCGGGGGAGGCGGCTTTCCTCTCCCCGGCCAGATCGACGCGCCAGAGCGCGAAATCGCGGCGGAGTCGGTACCAGCCGTCGATGAGTGAGTAGGGCAGGAAGCCGATCCTGTACTCGTCGGTTCCCGCGGCACGCAGCGCGGTGTCGAAGGCCTCTCGGCTCGAGGGCAGGGTCTGAAGCGTGAGCACGCCCGCGATCATCCCGTCGTCCGCGACGTCCACAAAATGCCCCGGATTCTCGTCCGCGTCTGCGCTCGACTTGGTTCCCTTGAGCCGGTCCGGCTCGGGGGCCAGGCGTTCGATCTGGGAGATCGCTTCCGCCGAGCGCACGAACTCCGGCACCTCGTTGGGCAGGCGTAGCGCAGCGGCCCGGCTGATCAAGCGGTGACCGAGGCCGTTCCAGGCGCTCGCCGACGGAACGAGGCGGCTCAGACAGGCCGATGCGACCAGGCACCAAACCGACGCCCGCACGTGCATCTTCACGATCGCTCCTCTCGCATTTGGGCACTTCCCTCACGGGTCGCGCCGCCCGCTAAGGGCAAGACCCCCTGGGAAATGTCAGAACCCCTGAACTGAGAACTCCTCTTCCCTCCCCGACATCATTCACCCCCCGCGAGGCGCGGGGAAACGCCACCTGTGCTCCCCTGCCCCCCCCTACCCCCCGCGGCGCAGGCGGCTCGCGGAGGGAGCCGTCAGCGCAGAATCTGAGCTGCCCAATAGACGAACACCGTGCCCGCGCACGTCAGCGCAATCGTGAGTGGAGAGCTGCGCTCGGAGTGTGCCTCGGGCAGGATATCGGCGGCGCCGATGTAGAGCAGGACTCCGCCGAAGAGCCCCAAGTATATCGCGAGCGCAGAGGGAGGCAGCCGCAGGAAAAGCGTAGAGGCGGCGCCAGCGATAGGGGCGACCGCATCGAACGCGAGCATCACCACGGCCTGCCGCGGCGGATTCCGATTGATGAGCATCAAGCTCACGGTGTTCATTCCGTCTGCGAAGTCATGGGCTACGACGGCCAACGCGACGATGGCCCCCGTGTGGCTCGACACTTGAAAGGCAAACCCGATCCCAACGCCGTCCAGGAAGCTGTGCCCGGTAAGCGCGAGGGCCGAGAGAAAGCCCACCGCGGGATGCCGGTGACCGGCATAGGCCTCCTCTTGGGCGTGGTGAATGAGGACGAGCTTCTCCAGGGCATGGAAGGCAAGAAACCCGATGACGAGCGCCACCATCGGTATGCCGAAGCTCAGGGACTGCCGCTGAGTCAGCTCGACGGTCTCGGGCAGGATGTCGAATGCCACCACGCCCAGGAGGATGCCGGCGGTGAACCCGAGCACGAGAGGCAGCCGGGACCTGGCCTTGAGAGCAAGGAACCCACCCAAGAGGGTGGAGCAGAGGGCCAGGGTTGCCATCGCCAACGCCCCCGTCACGGGCGACCCCGGCGATCGGACGTGCCAAGTCGCGGCCCGGTGGGAAGGAGATCGCGGGGCCGCGCTGCCTTCTTGGCCTCCCTCCCGGAGCACGACCGCGCCTCGGGCCAGGCAGACCGAGGGGTCACAGGTTTCCCAAGTTCTCTCGCCCCTCTGGCCGCAGTCCCCGGCATTGGCGCGCATCATAATGCCACCGGAGCACGAACGGACGCCGTGGCGGGTCCAGGGGCCTTCGGCAGCCCCTGGGTCCCGCAAAGAGCCGCCCGCGGGTCACGCTCGGCCGGCGCTCCCTGGCCCTTGGTCAGAGCCCAGAAGGTCTTCGAAAGGCAGCCTGCTTCTTGACATTATTCGATATTTCTGCTATATTGGAAATATGGATATCAAGGGCGCGGTGGGGGCGCTGGGCGCTCTCGCCCAAGAGTCTCGGCTGGAAGTGTTTCGGCTGCTCGTTCAACGAGGGCCGACGGGGCTGGCGGCAGGAGAAATCAACCAGCGCGTCGGAATCCCCGCTACGACCCTCTCCTTCCACTTGTCCCAGCTCAGCCACGCCGGCCTCGTGACGTCGCGGCGGGAGGGGCGCTCGATCATCTACGCCGCGGACTACCCCAGCATGCTGGATCTCATGGAATTCCTGATGAAGAACTGTTGCCAAGACGAAACGGTTGCGCGGGAGGCAGTCCCGACGCCGGTGACCCTGCAGGTGAAGCGCTGAGCGCGGTTGAGAGGCGAAAGGAACGGACCATGGCTAAAGGCGCGGACAAGAGCTGTTGCGGCCCCACGTGCTGCGCCGAGGAATCCCGGGTCGTCGCGGCGCCGACGGTAAAGGTGACGGACCAGCTCGTGAACCAGGTCCGTGAGCGCTACCAGCAGATTGCGGAAGGCTCGCTGAGCGGCTGCTGCGGACCTCAAGCGGCGGGCTGTGCATCCCCGGAATCTGCGGTCGCCATGGGCATCGGCTACTCGGCCGGCGAGCTGGCGGAGCTTCCGCCGGAAGCGAACCTCGGGCTCGGCTGCGGTGCGCCACTCGGCTTCCTGGCCCTCGAGGCAGGGGAAACGGTCTTGGACCTTGGCTCGGGGGCTGGGCTCGATGCTTTCCTCGCCGCCCGCCAGGTCACGCCCAAGGGCCATGTGATCGGCGTCGACATGACGCCGGCGATGCTGGAGCGCGCGCGGGCCGGGGCGGCTAAGCTGGGAGCGACCCACGTGGAGTTTCGGGAGGGGCGGCTGGAGGCCCTGCCCGTGGGGGACGCATCGGTCGACGCCGTCACCAGCAACTGCGTCATCAACCTCGTCCCGGACAAAGCCGCCGTCTTCAAGGAAGTGGCTCGGGTCCTGCGGCCTGGCGGCCGGATCGCAGTGTCGGACATCCTGCTTGACGGCCGCCTTCCGGAAGCGGTGCAGAAAGATCTGCTCGCGTATGTGGGATGCGTCTCGGGAGCAATGCAGCGGCAGGAGTACTTCGCTCTCGTCGCGGCGGCTGGCCTTGAGAGAGTCGAAGTCCTGCGCGACGTCGATTATCTTGCCATGCTCCTGCAATCGGCACCTGACGAGGTACGGAGACTCGAGGCACTGACGGGCGTGAAGCACGAGGAAGTCCTGGGAAGGGTCCGGTCGGTCACTTTTCGAGCCTTCAAGCCGACGGCCTGAGATCGAGGCCGGAAACTGCGCTCTAGGCGCGAGAGAGTGTGAACGACCGTCCGGGAGAAGAACCCGCACGGGCAGGGTTGGGGCGAACGAGCCCGGATATCGGACCTGACGCCTTGCGGACGCGCCCCTGGCCACTGCAACTCGGCGTCAGCCGCGCCTAGCCTGGCTCGCCGCCGCCAATATCGCCGCCAGGCTGCGTTCGACATCTTCTTCGGTCGTGGCCCAGGACGAGACACTGATGCGCATCGCCGTCCGGCCCTGCCACTCCGTGGTGCCGCACCAGCAGGTGCCGTCCGCCTGCACGGCCGCCGCCACCCGCCGTGTCACCGCCGCCTCGCCGAATGAGACGAGCACCTGGTTGAGGGCGACGTCGTTCAGCAATTCGTACCCGGCGGCCGCGAGGCCCGCTGCGAAACGCGCCGCGTGCCCGCAGGTCCGTTCCACCATATCGGCGACCCCGCGACGCCCCAGGGACGCTAAGGCAGCCCATACATCGGCCCCCCGCGCGCGGCGGGAGAAATCTGGAGTGTACTGGTAGGGCTCCCGGGCCTCGCCCTGCACGAGGTAGGCTCCGCCCGCGGAGAGTGCGCGCCGGAGGTGCTCGGGGTCTCGGCAGAAGACGAGCCCGCTGTCGTACGGCACGTTCAGCCACTTGTGGGCGTCCGTGGCCCAAGAGTCAGCCCCTTCAAACCCGGCCAGCAAGGGTGCACGGAGGGGAGACGCCGCGGCCCACAGGCCAAAGGCCCCGTCGACGTGCACCCACGCTCTCGCTTTTCGGGCCACGGCGACCACTTCGAGGGCGGGGTCAAAGGCACCTGTGTTCACGTTGCCGGCCTGGAGGCAGACGATCGTCGGTCCCGCGAGGGGAGGGAGGGCGTCCGCCCGGATCCGCCCCCGACCGTCCACCGGGACTCGAACGACGCGCTCGCGGCCAAACCCAAGTAGCGCCAGGGCCTTCAGGAGGCTCGTGTGCACCTCGTCGCCGACGACGACCGTGATGTAAGGCGCACCGAAAAGGCCCCTCGCTTCCACGTCCCACCCCTCGCGAGCGAGCAGGGCATGTCGGGCCGCGGCTAGACCCGCCACGTTGGCGGTGGTGGCGCAGGTGACGAACCCTCCGCCAGTCCCGGGGGGGAGCGACAAGAGATCGACCAGCCATCCGAGGGCAACATCCTCGAGGGCGGCGGCGATGGGCGACGCGACACGCAGGCCGGCGTTCTGGTCCCAGGCCGTGGCCAGCCAGTTCGCGGCCAGAGCGGCGGGCACCGACCCGCCGATGACGAAGCCGAAGAAGCGGCCGCCGGCGCTGGCCATCGTCGCCGGGGAGCCGATCTCGTCGAGCTGGGCCAGCACGTCCGCGGGTTCGCGGGGTCCCTCGGGCAGGGGCGTCTGCAGGCGGGCCAGGCCGGCCAGACCCGCGGCTGACGCCTGCACGGAACGATGCTCAAGCTCCTCTAGATACCGGATGGCCCGATCGGCGGTGTCATGCAAGAGCATGGCAAGCGCACGGCGATCGTTCATTTCAATGGTCCTCACACAAGGCCTCGCTCTGAAATACCCCTACCCTCGTCGCCGGGTGTGGTGGAAGCGCGGAGCCTACTCCGCGATCAGTGCATTTTCTACCGACCGTGGCGTCTCAAGGCCACCAGCCCTAAAACACCCAACGCAAACACAGCGATCTTAGCCATTTCGGAGTCGGCGTCCTGAGTGTGCCGTTCACGCTTCCCGCGGCGTCCGCCAAACGTCGGCGGGGGTCTCGACGCTCCACGTGCCTTACTCCCGGCCCTCCTGGCCGTAGCGCCCGTCATATGGGCGAGTCAGGGCGCCACGCTACCACGAACCGACGCCGAGGCAGGTCCGATAGCCTTGGGCAGCCTCTGCTGGTCGCAACCGGCCGCCGGGGGTTGCGTTCGGCCAACCGCTCCGATGATGTTGCTGCCCGAAGTCTCGCCGGTTTTCTTATAGACTCATTGTTGCTTCCGCGACCGGCGTGACGTACCCGCCGACTTCGATTCCCTCCGCGCCATCCTGCCCCATGACATGTACATACAGAATGCTTCGCCGGCCCATCTTGGTGCCCTGCTCGCTGATAAGACGAGTGCCGGGAGCACCTGACACGAGGCCGTGCCGCATCATGAACGCCGCGAGGGGACCGGTGGAGCTTCCCGTGGCAGGATCCTCCACAATTCCATATCCCGGCGCAAACATTCGGGAATACGCTCCGCCGCCTGTCGGGGTGAATACGAAAACACAGGCCGGCTCCCGATCCGTGTCCGTGATGCTCCTCAACCCGCGACTGTCGATGAACGCACGATCAACTGTCGCTTTATCCCTTACGGGAATGAAAATGGTTGGGTTCCCGGCGCTTACAAGCTGCGGAGCAATGTCCATGAGATCATTCAGCTCGAGCCCCAAAGCTTCTGCACAGACACGACGATCGTAGACTCTCCCCTGTTCCAGCGGAGGCGTGCGCAGCCAAATTAATGGACGCCGACGCTCGCCCCATTCGACGCGTATCGCGACGGGACCCACCTTTTCTTCGAGAGCGAAGTGCTCCTCTTGCCTGGGCACGATGCCCTCTTCCAAGAGCACGAAGGCGGTGCCGATCGTCGGATGACCTGCAAACACCATCTCTCTTGTGGGCGTGAATATTCTTACCCCGACGGCGCAATCCGGACGGCTGGCGGGGAGGATGAACGCCGTTTCCGCCAAATTTAGTTCCCTGGCGATTCTTTGCATCAGCCCGTCATCAATCTTTGATGCCTCTGGAAAGACCGCGAGGGCGTTTCCTTCCAATGGATCCTCAGTGAAGACATCGACCACCAGATACCGGTGGGCATGGGGAGCACTCACGGTGCCCTTGACGGATGGGGCCGAC
>DATMML010000110.1 GCA_035570235.1 Vicinamibacteria bacterium
CTACTTGTTGCGCCGGCTAAAGCGCCTGCTCAGCCGGGATTTCCCTGCCCGGAACGAGCCGATCCACATACTCGCACTCCGGCGGTGAGTCTTGTCATATCGTTAGTCACCGCCCAGCGCCTGAAACCCGCCGTCCGACACACCCCCAGCGTGGCCACCTCGGTTGATGATTCGGTTGCGTTTCTCGGACACATCTGCCTGCGTTGCTCCCTTTCGTCGCACGACCTGCTTCTGACCTCCACTGCGGATCTGCCCGGGGACCGGCAGGGCCAAGATCAGCCTCGCCCAGAATGAGCGCGCGTGCGGCTGGCCCGTCGACAACTAGAGCCAGCAACGTGCGCAAAATAAAGGCCTTGGGGCGTTGTGTCAAGCATTTTTTGAACTACCACGTGGCGACAAAACGAACCACGCCGTGTACTCTGCAGTCTTTGAATGAGTTAGACGGATGTGCGAGGCTCGATCCGTAGTGATCTGACGCACTTCCCGCAAATCAGCGTGACCGAGCCTGTGGGGAACCCAGTGTTGGGTGGCGGAACGTGGAGATCCACGGGTTCCGTGCAGGCGCCGTCGGTCACCGGCACTACCTCGACATGATTCCAGTTCCGTCCTGGTCCGAGACCCACCATCCCCCCTTGCGTCACGCTGCACATCGGACTCTTCGGAAACCGTAAGCACTTACGGCGGGCGTAAGACGATTCGATGCGCGTCAGGCGGATTCGCAGATTCCCCGATAGTCCCGCACGGCATGTGGCTTGCTTCGAGAAAGGCCCGTACGAGGCGTCTGTAAGGGAGGTGCGAAATGAGGATGAGGCTTCTTACCGTGATCGCGGGGCTGGCTGCAGTCCTTTGGACGGGCGGGATCCGCGCTGACGACGACCGGGAGTTCGGAGCTAGGCTCTTGGGCTCGGGTGAAGTCCCCGCCGTCCAGACCAATGCGACAGGGAGGGTCGAAATCGCCTTCAACGAAGATGAGACAAAGCTGCAGTTCGAGCTGGCGGTCCGGAAGGGCGTGCGCGTGACCCAGTCCCACATCCACTGTGCGCCCCTAGGCGTGAATGGCCCGATCGTGGTGTTCCTGGCCGGATTCCATAGCCGCGGGTGGGACGTGGACGGTAGGTGGGTAGAAAACGCCACCGCTACAGATGCCAACGTAATACCTCCCCCTGCGGGATCGACGTGTCCCCATGTCATCAATAATCTTCGCGACCTTGCCAACGCGATCCGGCAGGGAGATGCTTACGTTAACGTCCATACCGTAGCCAACCCCGGCGGCGAGATCCGGGGGCAGCTCCGGGCGGCTCACGACAAAGAAGACCACTGATTCTGGTCGGGCCAACCGGTCAGCGGGACCGTCGTTCCCGCTGACCGCCTACCGCCCTTGCGACAGTTCGGGCCCCCAGGCCCCTCTCTGACGTGTCCCGTCCGCTAGTCGACACGTACCGCACCCTTCACTTTTTGGGAAGACGGGCCGAGGCAATTGCCGGGTGCATGCTCGGCGTCGGCGACCGCCGGATCGCAGGGGTCCCGTCCCGGAAGCTCGTCGAAGCTCTCGTGGCACAATCGGGCGGAACCTAGTGGGGGGAACATGCCGAAAGGGTGGGGCGTCGAGCCCTGGGGACTGCTGATGGCCTTCGCCGCGCTGCTCGTCGTGGCTGGAGCCGCTGGCGCACAGGTGCGGACCGAGGCCGGGCTCATCGAGGGCACTCCGGGATCTGTTTCACACGGTGCGGCCTTCAAAGGCATCCCGTATGCCGCTCCGCCCGTGGGCGACCGCCGTTGGAAGCCACCACAGGCCGTAGTGCCGTGGCCGGGAGTTCGAAAGGCGACCGACTTCGGCCCGCGCTGCATGCAGGGCCGGATCTTCGAGGATATGGTCTTTCGCGACGAGCCGAGCGAAGACTGTCTGTACCTCAACGTGTGGACGCCGTCCAACCCCCCATCCAAGGGCCTGCCTGTCATGGTGTGGATCCACGGCGGGGGATTCGTGGCCGGCTCTGCGTCGGAGCCGCGGCAGGACGGCGAGCGATTGGCCGAAAAGGGGGTCATCGTCGTCGGCATCAACTATCGACTCGGCGTGTTCGGGTTCCTGGCCCATCCGGAGCTGACCAAGGAATTGGGCCACGGCGCCTCGGGGAACTATGGCCTCCTGGACCATGTGGCGGCGCTCCAATGGATCCAGAGGAACATCGCGGCCTTCGGCGGGGATCCGATGCGCGTGACCATCTTCGGCGAGTCCGCCGGCTCGTTCTCGGTCAGCGCCCTCATGGCCTCATCTCTCGGCCGGGGCCTCTTCCAGCGAGCGATCGGCGAGAGCGGCGCTTTTTTCACTGTCGGAGACGGGCCCCTTGCTCCGAAGTCGTTGGCCGCGAGCGAAGAGGCGGGCCAGCGATTTACCGAGTCTTTGGGCGCCGACTCGTTAGCCGCTCTCCGAGCGCGGTCGGCCGATGAGATTCTGAAGGCATCGCTCGGGAATCGGCCGTGGTTCGGCCCGACAATCGACGGCTACATGCTGCGGGAGACTGCCTACGCGACCTTTGCCGCGGGCAGGCAGAGCCAGGTGCAGTTGCTCGCTGGGTGGAACGCCGATGAGAGCCGATCTGCGGTTACCCTGGCCCCCGAGAAGCCCACGGCGAAGACCTTTGCCGACAAGACCCGCGCAAGGTTCGGAGACAACGCGGAAGCCATTCTCAAGGCCTATCCGGCCGCTTCGGACGCCGAAGCCCTCGAGTCCGCGGCCTCCCTCGCCAGCGATATGTTCACAGGATACGCCACGTGGAAGTGGATCGAGATGCATCTGGAGACGGGGCGCTCTGCGGTCTTCCGATATTCCTTCGACCGGGTGATCCCGCTCGCCCCCGACACCAGGGGAAGCGGTCGGCCGGTGACCGCCAAGGACGTCGGCGCACGCCATGCCGGCGAGATCGAATACGTCTTCGGTGCGCTGGCCTCGTCGCCAAGAGTCCCGTGGGAGGCGGTCGACCTCGAGCTTTCGGACCTCATGATGTCCTATTGGACCAACTTCGCTCGCTCCGGGGATCCGAATGGTGCTGGCCTGCCGAAGTGGCCCCGCTATGACAAGGAAAGCGGCTACCAGCTCCTGCATCTGAGCGATGCGACCCAGGCCACTTCCGATGCCCGCCGATCGCGTTACGAAGCGTTGGACGCTTTCACGGCAAGGCTCCGCTGAGGGTCTCGTGTTGGGCTGGGCGTCCGGGGCTTGAAGCTACGCTCGGGGAGGGCCCGCGTAGACAGCCGAATCCGGGGGATAGGTGTGGACTCTCGACTTTAGTGCACCTGGAGGGGGTAGTCGACGTCGTCGTACAACCGGACCTCGGCCAGGAGCCCCGTCTCGGCCCGTTCATAGACCGCGGCCGCCGCCTGGCGGGGGAGCCGCGTGTGGCCCCAGGTCGTGAGCACGGACTCGAGGGCACAGGAGGCGCCCTCGTCGGCGATCGCACAGTGCTCGAGGCCGAGCCCGCCGCCTTTGGAGAAGAGGAGCGTGAAGAACCGGCGCAGTTCGACGGCGCCGCGGTGGACGGTTATGGCTTCGCCTGGCTCGCGCAGCAGCCCTCCGGGCGCGAACTGCTCGAGTATGCCGGGAAGGTCGCCCCGGGCGAGGCAGTCGTGGTAACGGCCGATGACGTCGGGCAGAACGAGCGTGGCATGGACAGGCAGAATGGGCGCGCGCAGCATATGGAACCCGAGCAGCGGCCGCATACTGTGGTAGATTCGGATCGAGTCCAGCCGTGCGTCCGGCGAGGTGTCGCTCGCGATCGCCACTGGCAGGGAAACGATGTCCTTGGACCGCACCAGGTGGAGGATGCACTCCTCGGTAGCGCCGCCGCCGGTGGCGGTTGTTGCGAGGTGCTCGACGGTCGCGCTCCGCTCTTGGAGCCCCTGATAGCTGTTCTCGACGAACTGGTCAAAGCTTGATTCCTCGACCCAGCCCAGGTAGGGATCATTGACCCGCGGGGGCCCGCGGAAGAGGTCCCGCAGCCCCCGCTCGTCACCTTCGATCAGAAGAGGAATGTAGCGGGCGACGGGATGTGGCGTCACCGGCGCGACATCTAGATGCTGGCCGCCCCAGGTCGCGCGACAGCGAACGTGGCCGGGCGAACCTGGGCCGCTTGATGCGCCTTGAGATAGGCGTTGGGGTCGTGACGAAGGGACCCCTCGGGGAGGGCGTCCCACCAGTGGCCGAGATCCTTCCGCACCCGCTCCGTGTAGAACGTGGGCAGGACCTCGCTCTCGCCTTCGAAGAAGCAGCGCACCGACGTGTCGTGGTCGAGAAGCCGGCGGACGGTGGAGTCGTGGCGGATGCGGCCGAAGCCCTCCTCCGACACCGCACGCACGAAGTTCATCATGCCGGGGGTGCTTACGCGGTTGGCGCATATCCGCCGCCCGATGGCGCGCCAGGAGAATGAATGGCGCCGCAGGCTGATGATGTTGTCGTAGAGCGCGGGCCAGGTGTAGTTCTTGGGCCGGACGTTGGTGGCCTGGTTGTTGTCGAGGAAGTGGAAGGGAGTGGACAGGACGCGGCCATCGCGCTGCAGTTCGAGGTTGAGGGGGGCGGCTTGGCCAAAAGCGGAGAGCAGCGAGTAGGCGGGGAAGGCCCCGGGGGTCATGTCCACGAAGAGCTTGCTCAACTCGAAGGGCTCCTCGCCCACGTCGTCGTCGAGGCCGAGCACGAAGTTTGCCTGGACGTAGGGCACATAGCGCAGGATGGTGTTCACGTGGTCCGAGACCTGCCGCACTTTTTCGATGCCGGTGCGGCTTCCGGTCTTGGCCTTGCCGCCCAGCGAATACCAGGACTCAATCCCGGGCAGGATCGCCTTGAACCCGTTGCGCTGCAACCGCTGCAGGTGCGGTTCCGAGAGGAGCGACAAGCTGCTCTCGGCCAGGAAGTCGATGCGATCGGGGGGGACGGCGGCCTCTATCGTGGTCATGATCTCGTCGAAGCGCACACCGAAGTTGGGATCATGCCAGCCGACCATCGGACGCTTGACCTGAGAGAGCAGGAAACGGAGGTCGTCACGGATCTGGCAGGTGTCCAGGGGCTGGTAGTCGACGGCGGCGTCGATGCAGAAGCTGCAGGTATAGGGGCAGCCGAGGCTCCCGATCATAGGAATGATCTTGATGACGGAGGCCTTGGCGATGGTGGCCTCGATGAACTTCCATCGTTCCCTCACTCCGGGGAGCTGGGCGGGCTGGCGCTTTGCGGCAAGCCTCAGTCCGACCGGCCGGTGGGGCGCGCAGTCCTTCAGCACTTCATCGATGATCGCCCGGTCGGTGAACCCGAGGACGTAGTCGAAGTACCGAGCAGCGTCGTCCGGGTAGCACCGCGCGTGCGATCCTCCGAGCGCCGTAGCCGTGCCGCGCTTTCGGTAGATGTTGGCCAGGGCGTAGGCAAGGTGGGCGGTCTGGGTATAGGAGGCTATGAACACGAGATCGGTGTCGTCGGGCAGCTCGCGGGTGAGGTCCTCCCGTCCGGTGTAGCAGACGAGGGTGACATCGTGCCCGGCTTGTTCGCACCAGACCCCGATGACCTGGGGCATGATGCTCGCAAAGTTGGGCTGCATTGCCCGGGCCCAGAGGGAGTTGGAGGGACCCTTCTCGAGCAGATCGACGATCGCGACTCGGAGACGACGCATCAGGCCTCCTTCCGTTGCTCACATACCGTGTTCACCCTTCGGGCACTGCCGGCACCGCAATGGCGAAGGCGGCTAGCATCGGCGATGGCCCTCGGCGTGGCCTCGACGCTGGGGCCGATCAGCGTCGGCGAGCGGGACAGCTCTCTACCGACGAGCCCCGTGGCTGCGAGGACGAACGAGCCGGCTAGGGCAGCCGCCCAGATGATGCCCGACCACGGCGCTCGGCCCGGGACGACGAAAAGGGGCCAAAGGAGGAGCACGGTCGTGGCCCAGGCCAGGACTTGCGTCCGGCGGTCCAACACCTGCTTTTTCAAGATGTGCCCCCTTCCCCGCGCAAACCCCGTTGCTTAGCGAGGAGCTGTCCAAAGAGGCGGGGAAGGTGAGGACAGCGGCTCAGGAAAGCGGTTAATCGGGCCGTACTCTACGCGCTTTCCCGAGAGAACACAAGGGGTCGGGACACTTAATCGGAGTCGGCATCCTCGATGTGCCGTTCACGCTTCCTGCGGCGTCCGCCAAACCTCGGCGGGGGTCTCGACGCTCCACGTGAACCCCTGCCCTCTTGGCCGTAGCGCCCGTCATGTGGGCGAGTCAGTGTGTCACGCTACAAGGGAGTCACTCAACCCTCGTGACCAACCAGCTGGCTTGAGGGGCGCCCCTTGTCGACCCCGGGCTACGGACTCCGCGTGAGGGAGGGAGCCCCCTCGGAGAGGGACCGGACCATCGCCCCCGCCTGCCGGTCCGAAAAGCGCTCTTGCTCTGGAAAGCAAAAAGCCCGGGCCTTGGCGGGCCCGGGCTTCAGATGGTTCGTTTCGCGGAGTCGTTAGCGGCTTATGGTTACGTTCGCGGCCCGAGGCCCTTTGGGGCTATCGGTGACTTCGAACGTGACCTTGTCACCCTCATTGAGGGTTCTAAAGCCTTCGGCCTTGATCTCTGAATGGTGGACAAAAACGTCGGGACCACCCTCGCGAGAGAGAAAACCGAAACCCTTGGACTCGTTGAACCACTTGACTGTACCTTCGATCATGAACGTGCAGGCCTCCTGGCCTTTGCTTAGAAGCGACGTCGCCTGCGCGTTCAAAAAACAAAGGCCGCCCACCGCGGGCGGCTCCATCCCAAACGCCAGAGCAACGACCGACTAATGCAACCGCAGTATAGCAG